>JAQVGO010000120.1 GCA_028696715.1 Bacteroidales bacterium | reverse complement strand
AACAAGCATATTTGATAAGTTCAAACCTGCTTTAACGCCAAAAGTTTGGGCAATGGTTTCGGTGGCTGCTGAAAATGCAAATACCAGAATAAGTAATTTGATTAAGTTTTTCATTATTGTTTTCTTATTGTTTCCCTACTCGTAAGGCTTTTCGGTTTCGCCCCGTTTTTTTTATCGTGGTAGCTGGTCTCCACTATGTTTTTTAAAAATCGTTTGAATTGAAACTTGGGTCGTTAGCCCTTTGATAACTGCTGTTTTTTTTTGATTGTTTTTCAAACAATAGATAAATTTTGATTGATACAACAAATAAAAGGTAAAAAAAACGTTGATTTGGTTGATCTTATGACTAAACTTCAATGCGATCTGATTAAAGCCTTATTTGTTAATACCTGAATCATAGTTAAATATCATCTGATAAGACACAGTTTTTCAACTGTTGAATTTTTAGAAATATTCAGAGTGAGTTTCGTAAAAAAAGGTAGTGGGTCCTTATTAAAAAGTTCTTTGGACTGATAGATTTCGATCAACTGGATCAATACTGTTTTTCCAAAGCTGATTCTTTCCAAAAGCGTCAAGGAAAACGAAATTAGGGATTGCCCGCATCGTAAAACTGCATATTATTATGCTTTAAAGTTTGAAATCCTTGCAGAAAAGATCTCGCATAAATATCCATTTTACTCACCGTATCTTTTAATTCAGTAGTATAATCATGCAGATCTTTTTCGTTGTATCTATATAATTTTCTGTTGTTCAAAATATCGCCTATTAAAAACCAATTCCTATCAATCACACCAAACTTGTCATTTGCATTGATCAGTGCGTATTCTCGGTTTTCTCTGAATAAATCAATTCCAAATGTATTGTTATAATAGGGTAATTGTAATAAACCCATAGTTGACGGAAAAACATCCATCTGACTTGCTACCTTATCATAAACTTTGTGATTGGTGATAATGTTGGGTGCGTAATAGAGCAAAGGCGTATGATGATAGGCAATCGACATTTCGTAGAGATTATCCATCGGGCTGCCATGATCAGCAATAAAAACAAAAATAGTATTATCAAACCAGGCTTCGGATTTTGCCATTTGGATAAATCTTCTCAGCGAGAAATCAGCATATTCAACGATTTGCTTTTTTGTTTCACTCGATTTTGGGGCAAAGTAATCCGGAATATAGTACGGGCCATGATCGCTTGCGGTTAGAAATGTAGCAAAAAATGGCTGATTCTTATTGTTTAATTGATTTAATATTGGAATTGAGAATTCAAACATATAATCATCCGGAACACCCAGCGTGGTTTTGATCATATTTCGCGGATAGTCTGCCTTTGAAATGACACGCTGACAACCATTGGCTTTTAAAAAGCCTTCAACATTGTCGAATTGCCCATCGTGGGTAGTGAAGTAAATCGTTGAATACCCTTTGTCGAGTAGCGTTGAATAAATTCCGTTATACCGCTGCATGGAAGATTCCTTCATCGGGTGTTGCCTGAAAATAGCCGGAAAGGAGAATAAAGTGCTAAAAACACCATTCCTGGTATGTATGCCATTGGTATAGGCATTCTCGAAATAATAACCGCAATTTGAAATGCTATCCAGAAAAGGGGTAAGACTATCAGGGTTTCCATGTCTGCTCATTTTAGCAGCACTCATGCTTTCCATGATGATCAGGATAACATTGTGTTTGGTGTTTTTTATTGTATCAAAATTTACTTCTCTGAGTATTGGATAGTTAGCATTTGGCTGAGTGATATTCAGATATGATTGAATATTTGAGATTGATAAATCATTATCTATCAGTGCTATGGATTTGTTTTCTACCTTTTGTGAATCCAGATAGCTTCTGATAAGTGTGAAATTCGGATTGAGACCCAACTGATTTAAAAAAGGATTGTTGCCAAAATAAGCAGTACCTATTCTGATTGGTGATTTTTCTTCGATGCGACCCCGAATGCCCAGAAATATCAGACCTGTCATTAAGATTGAAAGGCCGATTGTAACATACAAATTGTTAGCAGGCAGTGCAGATTTAAAAGTCTTGAAAAATCTATTGATGAGTTTTATAAATATAAATATTAGTGCTATCAGCGGTATGATAATAATCCAATATAAGGGTTCTTGAAATATCATCTTAATTACAAAAACAGGGCTGTCAACCCATTGAAATGCAGAAATTGAGAAGCGGGAGAAAAATTGGTTGAAGTAAGGTATATCAGCTGCACAAACAATAAATGTTAAAGAGAAAATCAGTATCAAATAAATTTTGGTGAAAGCTGTTAAAGTCCGGCTAATGGCTGATTTACTTTTGATAAATTGATTCGCAGTAAGGATCAGAAATGGCAATAAAATAACATAACTGGCAATTACAATATCAAACCTTATTCCCATCGTAAAAGCCCGAACAATATCATAAAAGCCTGAATCTCCTATTCTTTCCAGTTCAGTGGTAAAAAGCAGAACCCTGAACAGAAAAAAAATCAGGATAACGATGAGATATATTTTTAGAAAAAGCTGTATTGTTGCGGGTATTCTTTTTGTCATTAACCTAAGCATTAGTTGTGGCTATGCCAAACAAGAAACAAAAATATTAAAATTTCGTTATCATTATGTAAATATTAGATTTTCAGAATGTTCTTTTGCTAAATGTAGAACTCTGAGAGATTTTCTGAGGTATCTCGAGCGGATCTCATTGAGTTGAATTCCTTAGTTGAGGGAGGATTTTACGAAAATAATTGAGCAGAACAGGAGGAGTTTAAGGAATTTGGGTGATGCTATTATGTAAACAGCAAATAATCAGTTTGATAGAGAGGAAGCGGGATAAACTCAGGTCACAGGCTTTCCTCACAATTTATTGTCAGCGTATTGAATTCATTGTGATTCCCAACATTTATGCCACAAATCAGTATTCATTGTAACGCTGCTTTATTCCATTGTCACGTCTTTCAGCACTTGCCTGTATGCGTTAAAGATATTTGCCCGCGATACAAAACCCACGTATTTGCCATTGTCGATCACCGGAAGATTGAAATAACCGGTCTTCCTGAATTTATCCATCACACGCTCCATAGGTTCATTTGTTGAGACCTGTTCTTTGGCCTGCATCATATAGGTGGTGATGGGTTCTGTATATTTTTCCCGGTTAAACATGTCTTTGCGCACATCATCCATATCAACCAAACCGATATAGGTATTGTCGGCTTCCACCACCGGAAAAATATTACGTTTCGATTGGATGATGAGCTTCGTAAGATCTCCCAGATTAGCTTCCGGACTGATGGTAAGCAAATCTGTATCAATTACTTTTTTTACATTCAGCAAGGTGAGCACAGTTTTGTCTTTGTCGTGCGTCAGCAGATCGCCGCTTTCGGCCAGTTGTTTGGTGAAGATGGAATGCGGACTAAAGATTTTCACAGTAAAAAAAGCAATGGCCGTACTCAACATCAATGGCACAATCAGCTCGTAGCCGTTGCTCATCTCGGCAATCAAAAAGATCGCCGTAAGCGGAGCATGAAGCACGCCGCCCAGCACAGCCGCCATGCCCACCAAAGTAAAGTTGCCTTCGTGAATGGGATGCAGGTAGCCAATTTGATTGATAAATTTTGCCAGAGCAAACCCGGTGAGGCCACCCATCACTGCTGCCGGCGCAAAAATACCGCCAATACCTCCAGCTTCTGTCGTAAGGGCCGTGGCAATCACTTTGAGTAGAACCAGAAAGACAATAAAAAGCAGGAAAACCCACCAAACGTCTTTGAACGCAAACAAAAAGGTGTTGTTAAGCAATTGGTCGGCATTTCCATTCATAATCAGCTTGATGGCCGCATAGCCCTCTCCGTATAGTGGTGGGAAGATAAAAATCAAAAGGCCCAGTGCCAGGCTGCCAATGATAAGTCTTTGATATTGGTTTCCAAACTTACTGAATCGCCTTCGAATAGCATGATGCATGCCGCTATAGTAAAGCGAAACCAAACCACTGAGTACACCTAAAATTACATAAAAATGCAGGTCGTAAATCTCGAAAGGCTGGGTGATTTCGAAATGAATTAATATTTCATCGGAGAGGAGCAGCTTTGCCGTGATAGCACCTGTAACAGAAGCAATCAGCAATGGAATTATGGATGCCGTAGCCAGATCGAGCATCAGCACTTCCAATCCAAAAACAACAGCAGCAATTGGCGTGGTAAAGATGGAGGCCATTGCTCCAGCAGCGCCACAGCCGATAAGTAGGATGGTGTTTTTGTAATTCAGGCGTAACCTTTGTCCAAGCCCCGACCCAAGTGAAGCCCCTGCTGCTATAATCGGCGACTCCAGCCCGATTGAACCTCCAAAACCTGCAGTGAAAGAACTGCCCAGAACGGATGAGAAATATTTATGCCAGCGCATCTTGCCATCAAGGCGCGAAATCACATACAAAATGCGCGGAATACCATGCTCGGTGTGATCCTTAAGCAAGTAGCGTACAATAAAAACTGTGATTACAATACCTACACCCGGATATAAAATATACCAAAGATTTTCAGACGATTTATCAAAAAAACCCGTGAGCAGTTCTTTGATGTAATATACAAAACTCTTGAGCAGAAATGCCGACAGTCCGGCCAGCAGACCAACCACAACGCTCAGCACAATCACAAAATAGCTGTCCTGGATATGCTTAACACGCCACACTATGAAACGCGAAAAAAGTGACGGCTGTTTCATGGCTGTTTTTTGGTTTACCTTTTCAACAAAAATAGCAGTTTCTTTTGAAAAAGAAGGCAGAAAACATTTTTGTTAAAACTATTGTCCGATAAATTAAAATGTAGTCCTTGGGAACTTTTCATCAATTTCTAACACATTGATTACACACATTTTGTCCCTAACGAAACTGTCCCGGTAGGGACAAAATGTGGGTAGAATAAAAAGTTACCCCTGATTAGCCCGAGTCCCGTAAGTACGGGACGGCAATATTAAAGCGATTGAGCGTTTTTATGTGATTTTTACCGGACAACAGTGTTTAGTCAACCAACAAACTTAACCCAGGCTTTTTTTTGCCTCTGCACTCTATACAAGCCAGAGCTTTTAATTCTGGATGCTTTTCTTTCAAATTTTTAACAGAATGACTTCAAGCTGTTGGTATATAAGATGATACAATGCAATATCCTTTTCAAAAAGTGATGCTTTAGGCCTTTTGGTAATTTGTGGTTTTGCCACAATAACTGTAAAACCTATTTTCGCGACGAAAGACATTTCGTTTATTATTCACTTAAAACTTGTTATCATGACATTAACTCGAAAATTTTTAATGCTTACTGTCGTTTTTACATTTATGTTTTTTGGATTTGTGGTGCAGGCTCAAGTCCAACCCCAAAGTCTGCAGAAGAAGATGCAGAATCAGCAAAAACAACAGATTTCAGATTCAACGCTTCAACAGTTTGCCGGTGCGCTCAAAGTTGTTCAAGCTATGAACAAGGACGTACAAAAGGAGATGGGCGAAACGGTTACAGAAGCCGGAATGGAAGTTGAGCGTTATCAGGAAATAGCCCTGGCCAGTCAAAATCCGGATGCAGAAGTTGACATGACAGCTGAAGAACAGCAAAAAGTAAAACAGATTAATCAGGATCTGCAACAACTTCAGATGAAAGTTCAAACCGAAATGCAGTCAGAGATCACCAAACAAGGCCTCACAGTTGAGCGCTATCAGGAATTGGTGACAATCATTCAAAGTGATCCCGCACTTATGCAGCGCTTTCAGCAAATTATGCAGAATTAAAGCTGCCATTTCTACCTGGAATAGCATCTAAAAAACGCAGCCAAAGCAAACTGATAAAGCAGCAAACGTGAAGCCGTGAAATTGCTATAGCTGTTGGTCCCGCTAAACGGGAGCGTTGGCTCGTTTCAACTTAATAAACCTGGTTTTAGTATTGTTAGATCATAGAATAATGACAAAACAAATCAACAAACCTGCCTGCCGACTGAAAAGAGGTAGGTCAACAAATCAACAATCCCGTAAACCCTCTCCTCAAAGACCCACTTCCAGACTAAACTTAAATCCAAAATTCTTGCCCACTTCATCATATCCGTAGGGGCCGAAACGGTAAAATGTTCCTAATCCAATCTTCAGGGTCGGCAGTTTCAAGAGTCTGTGTATCAGTAGTCCACCTTCGTAAAAACCATGTTCCATTGTATTGTAGCTTATTCCTTGATGCAGCTCAGGATGTTCAAGGCTTCCGAGCCCGATATTCAAAGCCAGAGCAAATTCTGGTTCAAATTTATTCTTACGCAGTAGCAACTTTCCAAAGTTGTGGGTCAAAAATAGTGCTCCAAAGCGGTCTGAAAGAAATTCGTTTGTTCGCATGGTGCCAAAGCTCTCGGGAGCATAAAGTGCAAATCCACGAAAAGTACCAGGTGCATTAAAAAGTTCTGTTGCCGGAAGCAATTCATCAGCTATACCACCCAGCAGACTGATAGTTGTTGTGCCGAAATAGGGTGTAAAAAAACTGTAATTGGTTTTCAGCTCAATTTTTTCTCCCTTGAAACCACCATCGAATAACTGATCGCTAAACTGTGTATAACGCAGCCACACAATGGGATAGTCAGAGCCAAGAGATATAAGGTTACGGGTGGTTTGCATAAATTTCTCTTTTAGGGCAAAACGGCTCTCTAGCTGTATCTTGGCAAAACGAAAATCTTTTTTAGGATTTTCATCAGCCATAAACTGATACAAATCCATTGCGGTTTTCTGCTCTGATATCAACGCAATTTTCCAGTTGAAATGCCGCAGTGCCCTGAATTGAAATCCGGCAGTGGCAGAACGACTCATATCCATATTGTTGATATAAAAAAGTCTGTAATTGTCAGGTGACCAGGGGTTTTCGCTTTCGCTAAACATGGCAAAGCCTCCACGTTCAACAGCCTTATAATGGTAATCAAGCCAAAAGCCTGTGCTCTGGGTTCGGTTGAAATAGGTGTTGAGTTTCAGCCCGTATTTCGCTGTCTGATCGCCAAAACCATAGCCCCAAAAACCTGACATCCTGAACTTTCTCGAAAATTTATCGTTGGTCTGCAAACCAAGCCCCAGGTAAACACCTTCATAATCATTAAAACGGATAAGCTCTTTCAGGTTCAGGTCCAGCTTGTTAATAGGAATTTTTCCGGTCAGCAGGGTTTCAAAACTTTTGGCAATGCGGTCGAATTGGTTGGCTTTGCCCAGTGAATCCATAAAGCGGTATGTTTCAATTGTCCGCTCATTAAGGCTGTCGATACGATGCTGCAACCAAAAGTCAGCATCTTTTTCTGCTGCATCAGATGCTACTTCAATATCGATATGCGAAAACTGTCTTTTAACCAGCTCGGGATTCAGTTGAATATCGCGTAAATAACTTTTTCCGATACCAATCATCGGATAATTGCGATCTTCCTCTGCCATCACCGCATTGCTGAGTAAGATATTGGTGTTGAGCTG
>JAQVGO010000119.1 GCA_028696715.1 Bacteroidales bacterium | reverse complement strand
CGCCCATTCAGTAAATTCTGATGGGGCTTTTTCTCAAATTCTGCTGCTATTTCCAGAATTTGCATGATCTCCTCTTTGGAGTAATCACTGATGGAAATAAGACTTCGGTTTTTCATTGATTAATTTTTGGTTTAGGGATTATTTTAGGAAAAATATTTTCGGGGTGGACAAAAAAAAAGACGGCTAATGCCGTCAGAATATCTTTATAGAATACTTGAAAAAACTGAGTTTTCGATATATTTGAAAGTCCGAGTACCTTGCGCATATATTTAAGGTTATCGGGACACAAAAGTAAACCATAATGTTGAAGTTTGTTACATTTTTTATTCACAATTTAATGATTTCTTGTTAATAACTACAAATATTTCAATATTCGTCCCAGGCTTTTATTTTCAAATCCTCAAGATTGTATCTGTCTATACTATAGATAAATGCGCTCGCCAAACGTGTATTTGAGATTAACTGGCTTTGAAATCCACCGCTGCACGATGAATGGTGTAATCATTCGACAATTCCTCTGAGCTTAGATTTTTTGGAATATTAATCACCAGGTCAATTTTCTTTTCTCTAATCAAATCCATCGCATTTGGGTATTCAGCTACATCCGGCCAATTAACCTGCGTAGAGGCTATTCCGTTTTCACTCAGAAATAAATGACTGCCTTTGGTTGCATAAATCTCGAACTTATGATCGGCAAGCCATTGAGTGCTTTTTTGCAATTCTATTTTGTGATGCATTGTGCCAGAGGAAATTAGCACTCCTTTTTTGGGTATTTTAAAGCCAACAGCCAGCATCGACTTCAGGATGGCCTCGTAATAATCGTCACCAATGCAACCAAATTCGCCTGTTAAGACGGCTAATACCGACTTAACAAATATTTTTTCTCACAGTTTCTGGCTGTCAGTATTAATAATCAAGGAAGGAAGAACCGAATGCATTTGATCTGTTTTTTATTGCGTTCGGAGTGCAAACATAAATCAAATTGTCATTTATGAAGTCAGAATTTTCGTGAATTTATCTAAGACCAATGTTAATATTTCTATTTTTAAAAGCAAAAAAGCCGCATCAGGAGCGGCTTTTATGACAATTTAAAGATGAACTAATTTGCTTATAATTTATGCTTTTCAACAAACTCATTTAATACACCTTCCAGGTTTGGCAAACCGATTTCTTGCAAATCGTAATACACACGGGTGTTGGGTTTATTGATTTTAACAATACGATTCAAATCGATTGGCGTTCCTATTACAACTGAATCGCATTCGGTGTTGTTAATCGTAGCTTCAAGGTCTCTGAGTTGTTGTTCGCCATAACCCATAGCAGGAAGTAAAGTTCCGATATTGGGATAAATCTGGAAAGTTTCGGCGAGTTTACCAACAAGGAACGGACGTGGGTCAACCATTTCAGCAGCACCAAATTTTTGAGCAGCTACAGTACCAGCACCAATTTTCATTTCACCATGGGTGAGGGTTGGGCCGTCTTCAACTACCAATACTTTTTTGCCTCTGATGAGCTCAGGTTTATCCACTTTTATTGGCGATGCACCATCAACAACAATTGCTTTTGGGTTTACCTTAGCAATGTTTTCACGAACGATCTGAATCGCCTCTGGTCCGGCACTGTCCATTTTATTGATTACCACAACATCAGCCATGCGCAAGGTAACTTCGCCCGGATAATAGCTTAATTCGTGGCCCGGACGGTGTGGGTCAACGACAGTAATATTCAAATCTGGTTTGTAGAATGGGAAGTCGTTATTGCCACCATCCCAAAGGATGACATCGCAACCATCAGGATCATTTTCGGCAGCGCGAAGAATGGCTTCGTAGTCAACCCCGGCATAAATCACATCGCCACGAACAACATGTGGTTCATATTCTTCCATTTCCTCTACGGTGCATTTATGTTTGGCCAAATCTTCGACAGCTGCAAAACGCTGAACTTTTTGAGCAACCAAATCACCATACGGCATGGGGTGACGAATTGCTACAACTTTCAGGCCTTTAACCATCAAATATTCAATCACTTTGCGTGAGGTCTGGCTTTTTCCGCATCCTGTTCTTACAGCACCAACTGCAATAACAGGTTTTGTGCTTTCTACCATGGTATCTGCGGGACCGAGCAAAACAAAATTCGCACCTGCAGCATTCACGATTGCGCTTACCCCCATTACACGATTGTAAGGCACGTCGCTGTACGAAAATACACACTCGTCAACTTTGAAGTCTTTGATTAGTTTTGGAAGATCTCCCTCTGCATAAATGGGAATTCCTTCGGGATATAAATCACCTGCTAACTCTTTTGGATATTTTCGTCCGTCGATGTCAGGGATTTGTGCTGCAGTAAAGGCAACTACATTATACAATTCATTTCCACGGTAATAGGTGTTGAAATTGTGAAAGTCTCTACCAGCTGCGCCGATAATGATCACATTTTTTTTCATAAAAGATTTATTTTGGTTAAAATTTCAGTGAAGTAGGCAACAAATTTAGAAGAAAATGTCTTAAAATCGAACACTTTTCATAAAAAAAATATTGGGTAGATTTTTAAGATTCTTCTAATCAATTAAATAGATTGTTAAATAAATAACATTATTTTGGATTTTGGCTAATCAATTCTATCTATAACAATACCCCATGCAATTTCACTAATTTTGCACGCTAAAATCTGATTTATGCTTGAGAATATCCTGAAAGAGACACTTTTGAATATTTTTAAAAATGATTATCAACTTGAAATCGATCCGGAATTAATTAGTTTTCAACAAACACGTGCCGAGTTTGAAGGTGATCTTACCTTGGTGGTTTTTCCATTTCTAAAATTGATCAAGACGAATCCGGTCGTATTGGCCAACGAGCTTGGAGCTGCTTTGATGAAACAAAGCCAGCTGATTAAATCTTATAATGTGATAAAAGGATTTCTTAATCTTTCAATACGAGATGAATATTGGCTCAACTGGTTGAAAAATAATTTGGAACGTACTGGTTTTGAGCAATCAGTCATAGACAATTCAGCACCTATCGTTATCGAGTATTCATCCCCAAACACGAATAAGCCTTTACATCTGGGGCATATTCGCAATAATTTGTTGGGATGGAGTGTTGCCGAAATTCTCAGAGCAAATGGTGGTAATGTCGTGAAAGTGAATCTGGTGAATGATCGCGGGATACATATCTGCAAATCAATGCTTGCCTGGCAAAAGTTTGGTGAGGGAAAGTCGCCCGAAAACACTGGTGTTAAGGGAGATAAGCTGGTAGGGGAGATGTATGTTGCTTTTGATAAAGCTTACAAAGCCGAGCAATATGAATTGATTGCAAAAGGATATTCATCTGAGGAAGCTGCTAAAAAAGCACCACTTATCCAGGAAGCGCAACAAATGCTTCTGCAATGGGAGAATGGCGAGCAGGAAACCCGGAAATTGTGGGAAACAATGAACAATTGGGTTTATTCAGGTTTTGATTTGACTTACAGACGTTTAGGAATTGACTTTGATAAGATCTACTATGAATCAGAGACTTACCTTCTTGGTAAACAAATTGTTATGGAAGGTCTTACCAAAGCTGTGTTCTTCAAAAAGGATGATGGTTCTATTTGGTGCGACTTATCGGATGAAGGCCTGGATGAAAAATTGCTTTTGCGTGCTGATGGCACTTCCGTTTATATGACCCAGGATATTGGAACTGCACAGCTTCGCTATGATGATTACAAAGCCGGTAAACTAATTTATGTGGTTGGAAACGAGCAAAATTATCATTTTGATGTTTTGCGTAGAATCCTCATCCGACTAGGAAAATCATGGGCAGATGGAATAGAACATCTTTCATACGGGATGGTCGAATTGCCCGAAGGGAAAATGAAGTCGCGCGAAGGTACGGTTGTGGATGCGGATGACCTGATGGATGAGATGGTTCAGACAGCACAAAAAATGTCGGAAGAGCTTGGCAAGGGTGCTGGTTTACCTCACGAAGCGGCCGAACAATTGTATAATGATATAGGTTTGGCGGCCCTGAAATACTATATGTTGCGTGTTGATCCCAGGAAAACAATGACATTCAATCCTGCTGAATCTATTGATTTTAATGGCAATACAGGTCCTTTCGTGCAATACACACACGCCAGGATAAAATCAGTTTTGCGGAAAGCTGTTGACAATCAGTTAAGTTGGCAATCAAATACAAGCCTGTCAGTTGAATTGATGCCTAAGGAAAAAGCTGTGCTCACGCTGCTACATAACTGGAACGAGATACTCAAACAGGCTGCCATTAATAGAAGTCCGGCCTTGATAGCTAATTTTCTTTATGATGTAGCTAAATCATATAATCAATTTTATCAGGATAATCCAATACTACGTGAATCAAATGCTGACAGGAGATGTTTACGCTTGCAAATCAGTGAATTAACAGCCAGAATGCTAAATTATGCTGCTGGATTATTAGGAATCAGGATGCCGGAACAGATGTAAAATTGCGGGATAGTGTGTTTGAATATGATTATTTTCATAATAAATAGTTAAATTCTGATTTTCTAATTAAGCGTATTTACGTTTCGTATAATTTGGTCGTATTATTAACCAAAAAACGACCTTAAATATGAAGAAATCTTACAAATTTTTATACCTGCTACTAATCCCGTTTGCAGCTTTGCTTCTTTCGAATATGTCAGGTAGCATCGGAGGTAAAACCGGAAGTCCGGGCGATAATGGTGCAAATTGTACCGAATGTCATGTGGGTACTCCGATTACTCAAAATGGCTGGATCGAAACAAACATACCTCCAAATGGATTCACACCGGGCGAAACTTATGAAATTACTGTAAACGCATCACATCCGGATGCCGGAAGATTTGGTTTTGAACTGACTGCTGAATCGGAAGGTGGCGTTAAGCTGGGCGGTTTTACACTTACTGATCCGACAAGAACGAGATTTACTAACGGCAGCAATGCCATTACTCATACTAGCAGTGGAAATGCCGGTGGAAATAGTACTTCATGGTCTGTTGGCTGGACAGCACCCGAGGGTCAATCCGTAGTTCGGTTTTATGCCGCAGTGAATGGAGCCAACGGAAATGGTGCCAACACCGGTGATCAGATTTATCTGACAAATCTGTTTGTAAATCAGGCTTTACCAGCAGTCCTTGTATCGGTTGAACCCGGCGAGGCCGAGAAAGGCAGCAGTCCTGAGCTTACTTTAATTGGGGCTAACACAACATGGGGTTCCGAAACTCCTGTCGTTTCTATTATCAATGTGGAGGATGATACAGAAGTTTATACTGCGGCTTCTGTAACGGTTTTTACTGATGAAGAATTAGTAGCCGTTATTCATATTCCTTTTGAGGCAACAGTTGGCAGCTATACCGTGCAAGCAGGCGATGTTTCTCTTCCAGGAGCTTTTGAAGTTACAGTTGTTAATGGTCTTGAGGCCCAAACCGCTGACGAATTCAAAATGTTTCCAAATCCTTTAAACTCGGATGTGCTATCAGTTGAATTCAATCAGGAAGGCGACTTACTGTTTTATAGCATTGAGGGTAAGCTGATTGATCACTTCAAAGTAAATTCCGGCTTGAATCGTTTGAGTTTGAATGAGCTCCAGTCTGGAATGTATATTGTTGTTGGCCAAATGAATGAAAAAAGTTTCACACAAAAATTAGTGGTTCATTAGTTTGTAATATCAAAAGTTATCCCATATAAAAGGTGGCTGTGCTGACGGTCACCTTTTTTTTGATTGAATCAGAAATGCAAATGTGCTTGTAACCTCTTAAAAGAAAGCTAAATAGGGGAAAAGAACTGACTACCCGCTGTTTTAAAATTCAGAAAGTCCAATTTTTTCAAGGAAGAGTTTAGCTTTCAAGGTATTGAAGTAAAAACTAAATTTTTGAATTGATCTTTTTTACCTTCTCCATAACTGATGCTTCCAATTCGGATTTATAGGCAATGACTTTTTGTTGAATAGTCGGGTCGCCAGCCGAAACAATCTGTGCAGCAAGAATTCCGGCGTTCTTAGCACCATTTAAAGCAACTGTGGCAACTGGAACTCCACCTGGCATTTGTAAGATGGATAACACAGAATCCCAGCCATCGATAGAATTGGACGATTTAACTGGAACACCAATAACCGGAAGCGGCGAAATGGCCGCTACCATGCCTGGCAAATGCGCAGCCCCTCCGGCTCCCGCAATAATTACCTTGATGCCTCTACTGTGTGCATTTTTGGCAAAATCAAACATTCGTTCCGGTGTGCGATGTGCCGAAACAATTGTCAGCTCGAATTTGATGTCAAAATATTCAAGCATCTTGGCTGCTTCCTGCATTACCGGAAGATCTGAATCTGATCCCATTATGATGCTTACCAATGGTTTTGTCATGATACAATTTTTATGAGATTCTTAACTTGGTTGGCTTTGTCGATGACATCTTGCCTGTCGTTACCCAAAATAGTGATGTGACCCATTTTCCGAAAAGGTTTGGTGATTTTCTTCCCGTACAAATGTACTTTAACTCCGGCAATTTGTAAAGCCTGATGCAGGCCATGATATTTTGCAATTCCTTCGTATCCAGGCTCTCCAAGCAAATTAAGCATGATTGCCGGCTTTTTTAATTCCATACTTCCGAGTGGAAGCCCCAGAATTGCCCTTAACAATTGCTCAAATTGTGAAGTTACTATACTTTCAATCGTATGGTGTCCGCTATTATGGGGTCGGGGAGCTACTTCATTAATCCAAATTTCATCGTTTTCATCCACAAACATCTCTATTGCCAGCAGCCCGGTCATATCCCAGGCACTGATCAGATCATCGGCCAGCTTACCGGCTTTTGTGGAGATGTTTTGCGAAATGTCGGCCGGGCAAATTAACTTCTCAACCAGATTAGCCTCCGGATTAAACTCCATTTCTACTGCCGGAAAATGGCTTACCTCACCTGAAGAACTACGGGCAGCAATGATTGCAATTTCTTTTTTAATTTTAATTTTTTTTTCGATAACCGAGGGAGAATCAATCAGTTTAGCAAAGTCAGAGGCATCGCTAACGACAATTACACCACGCCCGTCGTAGCCACCCTGACGAACTTTTTGCACAAAAGGAACACTAAGTTCAGCTTGTTGAATGGCTTTCATGATTTCCGACTTATTTTTATAAAGCTTAAAATCAGCGGTTGGAATTTGATGGTTCTCAAAAAAAAGTTTCTGTAATCCCTTATCCTGAATCGTCTCAAGTATTTCAGGATCAGGCAATATAATTTTTCCTTCAGATTTTAATTTTTTGAGGGCTTCAACATTGATGCTTTCAATTTCATAGGTTATCATATCAACCTCTTGTCCAAAGCGGTAAACATCATCATAATTGGTGTGACTGCCTTTAAAGAACTTTGTGCAATTGTGAGCGGCCGGGCAGTCAGGATCAGCGTCCATAACGTAAGTTTTTATGTCCCAATTACTTGCTGCTAAAACCAGCATTTTGGCTA
>JAQVGO010000022.1 GCA_028696715.1 Bacteroidales bacterium | reverse complement strand
GCTTTGCGCTATGGCTGGCTGCTCGTTGCTGCCAACTACCGTGGTGTCGCGAATCTGGATAAGCCAGATATCGAAGCTACCGATATTTTCAGCGCAATTGATGTCGCCGGCATTTTCAGCAACCTGCATTGTGGATGTTATCACATAACTCCCATCTCCCATATCCAGCACTCCGCTCCAGTCCAGCCTGTCGTAACCCATGCCTCCAATACATTTTTGCCACAGCAGATCGCCACTGGCATTGATCTTAAACACCCATATATCTGAAAAATATCCATGTGGTTGATGTTTACCCGACACATCTCCGTTGTTCGATTCGGTTTCGGCTATTACGATATAGCCTCCGTCGCCGGTGGAGAATATGCTGTTGGGTACATCCGGTGCGGTGCCACCATAGCACTTGTGCCAAACGATATTGCCTTCGAAATCGAGTTTGGCCAGCCACACATCAGTATATGGATGACCCTGAGAATCATAGCCATAATGATAGCCTGAACCCGTCATATCCCCATCGGCTGATTGTACAATACAAGCCAGCATATACCCGTCCTCCACTTCAATCATATCCTGAATCGCTTCATTACCACTACCTCCAATACATTGCTGCCATTGGATATTGGCCATAGAATCAATTTTGAACAGGACAATATCAGAATAATCCAAATTATAAGGCTGGCAGTTAATGTTTCCGCCAGTGGTGGGCATGGAGCCCGAAGCGACCAGAAAGCCCCTGTCGGAGGTTTGAATGACTGCACTGGGAAAATCGAGGCCTGCTGTGCCAATGCTAAAGTCCCACAGCTTGTTGCCCAGGCTGTCAGTGCGCAGTAGCCAGGTGTCCCACATGCCATAGTAATTGCTGATGTCGCCGTCGTCGCTGCACGTATAGCCCAAACTGGCCATGCCTCCGTCATGCGTGAGGCAGGCATCCCAGCCTTGATCGTAGCAATTTCCCCCAAACATCTTATCCCATATGATCTCTCCCTGTCCATTGATTTTCACCAGCCAATAATTTGCCAGGCCTTCTGGATAGGGGTTGTCCGATATATCCCGATCTTGTGAAGCAGAGACTGCATATAAATAATAACTATCGTCTCCTGCAGGGAATATCCTGTATGGTTTATCTGTTGATGATCCTCCCAGATATTTCTCCCAAATGGTGTTTCCAGATAAATCAGTACGAATCATCAGTATATCCACCCCTTGGCCTGGGTTTGCTCCACTTTCAGCTACCAAAATATACCCATCACCGGTAGCGCAAACATCATATACTTCTTCCCTGTAGGGTGTGCCAAAACAGGCCTGCCATTCCAGGGCAATGGGCTGGGTGTAGGCTGCAAGACAATGTGCGGCAAGTAGTATGAGGAAGAGTAGCTTTTTCATAGTCCTTGGTGTTATAGCAGCAGGGAGTCCGGGCTGCCTAAGCACATAGTTTCATAAAATTGCCAGTAAAAAAACATTTGGCAGGTTGTTTTGGTTCGGTAATTAAATTTGGATGCTAAGATAAGGTATTTTCGGTTGGATGTCAACACGTATTACCTTAGCTCTGTGATAATCCCTGTCTGTGGTATCAAAACAGATAAGCTTGGCCTGGGTGTTTTTTCGAAAAACTTTTTGCATTTCGATTTTTGTTATATCTTTGCCGCTCCAAAAAACGCTGGTACCATAGCTCAGTTGGTAGAGCAACGGACTGAAAATCCGTGTGTCCCTGGTTCGACCCCGGGTGGTACCACACCTAAAGCCCTCACAACGAGGGCTTTATTATTTTTCAGCCTCCTCGCTTTACATTATAGCCTTATCAACCGATTGCAGAAACTCTTTTGGGTTCAAAACGGTTACTATTTCTCAACCACCGATTGATCTGCTTATCTTTGCCGAAACATTTTGCGTTTCATTCGCATTAGTTTTGAAATAGTTAATATGAAATAATCAGGAGAAATAATACGTTTCTCCATGGAAAATAAGCATTTATGAAGAGAGTTTTGATTGTTACAGGCGGAGGCGACTGCCCGGGACTGAACGCTGTGATAAGAGCAATCGTTAAAAGAGCCTCACAGGAAAAAGACTGGGAGGTTTTGGGTAGCATACAAGCATTTAATGGCGTACTTTGGGAGCCAACCGAATTGAAAGTACTCACACCAGAAGTGGTTAAAGGGATTCATTTTCAGGGTGGTACAATAATAGAAACAACAAACAAAGGCGGCCCGTTTGCCTGGCCTGTAAAAAACAAGGATGGCTCGTGGTCGGCTGTTGATCGTTCGGACGAGATGATTCGAAAGCTGCAATACATGGGTATTGATGCTGTGATCAATATCGGTGGCGACGGCTCGCAGCGTATCTCACAGGCACTATACGAAAAAGGTCTTAACATCATTGGCGTGCCTAAAACGATCGACAACGATCTTTCTTCAACAGATTCAACTTTTGGTTTTCAAACAGCCGTAGAAATTGCAACAGAAGCCGTTGATAAACTAGTGACAACAGCTGCCAGTCATAACCGTGTTTTTGTGGTTGAGGTGATGGGGCGCTATGCCGGCTGGATAGCCCTCAACGCAGCAGTTGCCGGTGGAGCCGAAGTGTGTCTGATTCCTGAATTTCCTTACGACATCAATATTGTAAAGCAAAAACTGGAATCACGCTTTAACCGTGGAAGAGGCTTTGCGGTGGTTGTAGTTGCCGAAGGTGCCAAACCCAAAGACGGCGAAATGGTTTACGAAGAAAGCACAGAAGTGGGCTACGAAAACCTAAAACTGGGAGGCATTGCAAATGCCTTGATCAAGCAGCTCAAAACAGCAGGATTTGAACCTGATATGCGTCAAACCGTTTTAGGCCATTTGCAGCGCGGAGGCATTCCCATTGCCTACGATCGGGTATTGGCTTCGCAGCTGGGCGTAAAAGCCTTTGAGATGGCTCTTAATGAAGACTTCGGAAAAATGGTTGCCTATCGCCATCCTTATTTTGTTTCGGTGCCTTTGAAAGAAGCTGTGGCTCAGCCCAATCTCGTAACTCTCGAAAATGCTCTTGTTAAAACAGCCAGCGGACTTAGCATCTCGCTGGGTATCCAGATGCCCGAGAAAAAATCAAAATAAATGCAGATAGAAGTTGCCGGCACTTATAAGGATTGCCAACTGCTTGATCTGGAAGGTAAGACGGCTGTTGTAATTGACGTATTGCGTGCCACCACTGTTATCGCCACGGCTTTGTATCATGGTGCCACAGCCATTGTACCGGCTGAATCCGAGAAACAGGCAAGACAAATTTTTGACCAATATTCAACCGGGAAAGCTTTGCTGGCTGGCGAACGCAATGCTATGAAAATTGAAGGTTTTCATCTGGGAAACTCTCCGCTGGAATACCAACGAAAAAATATAGCAGGCCAAACAATTATCCTTTCGACCACAAACGGAACCCGGGCACTTAAACAAAGTATAACAGCCGGCGAAACAATCGCTGCAAGCTTCGTTAATATAACTGCTGTTGCCAATTATTTAGCAAATAAATCCAATAATATTGTAATTATATGCTCAGGTACCGCAGGTAAATTTTCGCTCGATGATGCCTTATGTGCCGGTATGCTGATTAGCTTGATCAGCGAACAAAGCCAGGTAAAAACAGACGATCTGGGTAGTCTTGTATTACAGTTTTATGGTTCAGAAACCGGTAATATTGCAGATAAGTTGCAAAATTGTTTCCATTTGAAATACCTGCAGGCAAACGGTTACCAACGGGATATTGATTATTGTCTGCAACCTGACCAACTGGATGTGGTTCCGGTGCTTAAAGATGGAAAAATGCAAAAACTTTAATGTGCTTCGAGCCAGTTGTTTCCGGTGTTCATCTCAACAACCAAAGGAACATCCAATGGCAAGGCATTTTTCATTGCTTTCTCGATCATGGGTTTTAGCTCGTCCAGCTCTGATAGCAAGGCATCAAACACCAACTCATCATGCACCTGCAGGATC
Source organism: Bacteroidales bacterium (assembly GCA_028696715.1). GTDB lineage: Bacteria > Bacteroidota > Bacteroidia > Bacteroidales > F082 > UBA5536. The sequence goes on along the minus strand of JAQVGO010000022.1, from coordinate 28,141 downwards.
ATCCTGGATTGTAATTTACGCTGCTTAATCTCCTCCTGAATCCGTATCATGGCCAATTTGATCATATCGGCCGAGCTGCCCTGGATGGGCGCATTGATGGCATTTCTTTCGGCAAATCCCCGCACCACACTGTTCGAAACATTGATATCGCGCAGGTAGCGTCGCCTTCCGAGCATGGTTTCGACATAGCCATTTTTGCGGGCAAACTCAATTTGAGTATTCATATAAGCTTTAATCCCGGGATACTGCTCAAAATAGCTCTTTATGATGCCCGCCGCTTCGCCCCGCGGAATGTCGAGTCGCTCTGACAAACCAAAAGCAGAAATGCCATAAATGATTCCGAAATTAACAGTCTTGGCATTTCTCCGCATCTCTTTTGTAACATCCTCCAATCCTACACCATAAACCCTGGATGCCGTTGCGGTATGGATATCCAGGCCATTTCTGAAGGCCTCCATCATGCCTGTATCCTTACTTAGATGGGCAATGATACGCAATTCGATCTGTGAATAATCAGCAGCCAACAGCGTGAAATCTTTATTCCGGGGCACAAAAGCTTTTCTGATCTCACGGCCTCTTTCGGTGCGGATAGGAATGTTTTGCAAATTTGGATTATTCGAGCTTAACCTGCCGGTTGCTGCAACAGCCTGATTATAGCTGGTATGTATCCTGCCATCACGGGGATTGATCAGGGTTGGCAAGGCATCAATATAGGTTGATTTGAGCTTGGTAAGCGACCGATAATCCAAAATCATGGAGATAACAGGATGTGCTTTTTGTATTTTCGACAACACATCTTCGGAGGTGGAATACTGTCCTGTTTTTGTCTTTTTTGCTTTTTGTTGCAAGCCAAGATGATCGAAAAGCACTTCACCGAGTTGCTTGGGCGAAGCAATGTTAAATTGCATTCCGGCAGCATCGTAGATTGCTTTTTCCAGTTCCAGAATTTCCTTTCCCATTAGCTCGCTGATCTGCTGAAGATTATCCCCGTCCACCTTTACACCTTCGGCTTCCATAGCAGCCAAAACACGAACCAGAGGCATTTCTATCTCATCAAATATCCGGCGAACGCCCTGTTTCTCAAGCTCAGGTTCCAGTTTATGCCTCAACTGCAGGGTGATGTCGGCATCCTCTGCGGCATATTCTTTTACCTTTTCGATTGGCACATCGCGCATATTCCCCTGATTTTTTCCTTTCTTTCCGATCAGGCTTTCGATCGAAACAGGCGAATAGTTTAAATAAGTTTCGGCCAGCACATCCATATTATGCCTTTGATCTGGTTCGATCAGATAATGCGCTATCATGGTATCAAACAAAGGTCCTTTCACCTCAATGTCGTACCACCGCAAAACCGAAATATCATATTTCAGATTCTGACCTGTTTTTTCAATTTTTTCACTTTCGAAAACACTTCTGAAATGTTCCAGCTTCTGCTGGCATTCGTGATAATTTTGTGGCATAGGAACGTACCAGGCATGATGTGGTTTGACGGCAAACGAAAGCCCGACCAACTCTGCATTATGAGCATCCACAGCAGTTGTTTCGGTGTCGAAACAAAAGCTCTTTTGTAGTGTAAGTTCTTTAGCAAGTGCCTTTAGTTCCTGCTCAGATTGTACCAAAACATATTCATGTTCAAGGGTTTCGATCGTTTGCTTTTCAGACGGATGCATTTCCGAAAGCTCTTCAGGGTTCAACTGACTGAACAAATCGTCCTGCGAATTGGAAGCAGCCTGCTTTTGTGCATCCTGCATCATGCGTTTGGCAAAAGTTCTGAATTCCAGCTCATCAAACAGCTCCTGAAGCTTTTCCATATCAGGGCTTTCAAGCTTTAGTTTATCCGCTTCAAAGGCGATGGGCACATCGGTTATTATGGTTGCCAACTGACGGGACTGTCTGGCTTGATCGGCAAAGTTTTCGAGATTCTCCTTTTGTTTGCCTTTTAACTCAGAAGTGTTTTGTAGTACCGCTTCGATCGACCCAAACTGGCTAATCAGTTTAGCTGCTGTTTTTTCGCCAACACCCGGAACACCGGGAATATTATCCGAAGCATCGCCCCAAAGCCCAAGGATATCAATCATTTGTTCGGGCTCAGAAATGCCATAGCGTTCGCACACCTCCTTTGGGCCCCAAACCTGGGCATCTTCGCCTGATTTGGCTGGTTTATACATAAAAATATGCTCCGAAACCAATTGGCCAAAATCCTTGTCCGGCGTCATCATATACGTTACAAAACCTTGTTTTTCTGCTTGTTTTGCCAGTGTGCCGATGATATCATCTGCTTCAAAACCGTCCATAACCAGTATAGGAATACGAAAGGCCTCTATTACCTTCATAATATAGGGGATTGATGCGGCCAGATCGTCGGGCATTTTTTCGCGGTTAGCTTTGTAGTCGGCAAAATCAATATGGCGTTGCGTGGGAGCCATGCTGTCAAAAGCAACTCCAATATACGCAGGGTTTTCCTTTTTTAATACTTCATACAGGGTATTAGTAAAACCTAAAATTGCTGAGGTATTCAAGCCTTTTGAATTAATCCGTGGATTTTTATTCAATGCAAAAAAAGCTCTGTAAATCAATGCCATAGCATCTAATAGAAATAATTTGGGACGTTCTTCGGAACTCATATCAACAGCTTATTAAATATTATTCAATCGATCAAAAACCATACAGGATGGTGGTCTGTAAAAATACATTTTTTCGGAAGACCGGCACTTAATGCCATGATTTTGCAAATTTGGGACATAGTCTGGAGAATCATTCCGACAAAAAAGGGCAAAAAAAGGCACTTATCATATAACTTATCTACTGTAAATCAATTTTTTAAAGTTTTTTGTTGTTTTTTTTTCATTTTATCTCTTACCTTTGCAGACTGTTTAACTAAAAACATATAAAGTTATGTCAGAAATCAAAGACAAAATTGTATCAATTATCGTTGATAAGCTGGGTGTTGAGCCAGCAGAAGTTACTAACGAAGCCAGCTTTACAAACGATCTGGGTGCCGATTCGCTCGACACAGTTGAGTTGATCATGGAATTTGAAAAAGAATTCAATTTGGCTATTCCGGATGATCAGGCAGAAAAAATTGGTACAGTAGGCGACGCTATCAAATACATCGAAGAAAACAAAGCCTAAAAACCTCATTTTATGGAGCTAAAACGAGTAGTAGTCACCGGTTTAGGTGCCATTACACCCATCGGTAATATTGTTCCGGAATACTGGGATAGTTTAAAGAAAGGGGTGAGTGGTGCAGCCGATATTACCCGCTTTGATCACTCCAGGTTTAAGACCCACTTTGCCTGCGAAGTAAAGGGCTACGATTGGAAAAACTATTTCGACCGAAAAGACGTACGCAAATACGATTTGTTTGCCCAATTTGGACTGATAGCTGCCGACGAAGCCATTGCTGATTCAGGGATGAATCCAGAAAACACCGACTTTAATGAGGTAGGTGTAATCTGGTCGTCGGGTATAGGTGGGCTTGCTACTTTTTTTGAAGAAGTAGCATCCTTTGCCAGGGGAGACGGCACCCCACGGTTCAATCCGTTTTTCATCCCCAAGATGATTGCCGATATCACTGCTGGTCATATCTCGATCAAACATGGATTTCGGGGACCAAATTTCGCCACCGTATCGGCCTGTGCTTCATCGGCCAATGCCCTGATAGATGCTTTCAATTACATCCGGCTGGGGCAGGCTGTGGCCATTGTCACAGGTGGTAGTGAGGCTTCGGTAAATGAAGCCGGCGTTGGTGGTTTCAATGCCATGCACGCCATCTCCACACGAAATGACGATCCGGCTACTGCCTCACGTCCTTTTGACAAGGACCGCGACGGCTTTGTGATTGGAGAAGGTGGTGGCGGAATAATGCTCGAAGAATTAGAACATGCCCAAAAAAGAGGAGCAAAAATTTATGCTGAATTTGTTGGTGGTGGCCTTTCGGGCGATGCCAATCACATGACCTCTCCCCACCCGGAAGGATTGGGTGCCATGTTAAGCATGAAAAGAGCCCTCGAAGATGCCGGACTGAAACCAGAAGATATTGATCATATCAATACCCACGGCACTTCCACACCTCTTGGCGATATCTCTGAACCTAAAGCCATCGTTACGCTTTTTGGTGAACACGCTTATAATATAAGCATCAACTCTACCAAATCAATGACCGGCCATCTTTTGGGTGGTGCCGGTGTGGTAGAAGCTATTGCCACTATTCTGGCTGTGCAGAACAGTTTTGTTCCGCCCACTATCAATCATTTTACCGATGATCCGGAAATTGACAATAAGCTCGACTTTACTTATCACACTGGTCGCGAAAGAGAAATAAAAGCCGCTCTTAGTAATACTTTCGGATTTGGCGGACATAATGCTTCGATGGTTTTAAAAAAATTCGTTCCGTAATTACTGCGTTTTGTTACTTACTGATACTGTTAAGTCGCTTTTTTCTGCAGATAAAGAACTATCGCAATCTCTTAAAAATATTTTCGGGTTTTATCCCGGAAATATTTTTTTGTATCAGCTGGCTTTTAAACACAAATCCGTTTCAAGCGAAACAATTAATGGGTACAAGCTTAGTAACGAACGACTTGAATACCTGGGCGATGCCATTTTAAGTGCCGTTATTGCTGATTTTTTATTTAAAAAGTTTCCATACAAAAATGAAGGCTTTCTCACCGAAATGCGTTCGCGTATTGTAAGCCGTGCATCGCTTAATAAACTCTCACAAAAACTTGGCCTGGATAAGTTGATAAATTTTTCGAACGATGGCCGGTCAAAGTTCCGATCGCTGGGTGGCGATGCTTTTGAAGCCTTTATCGGAGCACTTTATCTGGACAAAGGATTTCGTTTTACCCGAAAAATCATCATCAAACGCATCGTTGAGATGCATATTGATCTCGAAAACCTCGAGAAAAATGATTACAACTTCAAGAGCAAACTCATCGAATGGGCTCAAAAAGAAAAACAACAACTCGATTTTAAAATGACTGGTGAAACAGGCGAAAGCTATGAAAAAATGTATGTTGTGGAAGTTGTAGTCAACGAAAAAACTTATTCTTCGGCCAAGGATTTTTCTATCAAAGGAGCCGAACAACTGGCAGCCGAAAAAGCCTGGAACATTATGTCAGAATCTGGCATGATAAATCAGGTTACGGAATAAGTTGTTTATCAGCTGCTGCTTAATTCAAAAACAATACATTCACCCTTTCCTTTTCCAGGGATTTTAGTTAGCCAACAAAAAACGTATTTTTGTCTGAAACCCTAATATTATGCATGCCCGAAAAAAAACCCTGCAAAGCCAGCCATTTGACAATATCATCCTGTTAGGAATTGCCACCACACTCCCCGATTATAAACTTGCCTGGCATATCAACGATCGTTTAGCCATCAATCTGGTAAAGCATCAGGACATCCTACCTACACCCAATGGTGCTAGTTCGTCTTACTCTTTTTATCTTTTTGATCAGGGCGAAAACCTTAATGTCTTCAATCTGGTTTCGCTAAGCAGCGAAGGCCATAGATGGATCAGGCTTTCTGTTTCAACCGATTATCTTTTCGTCATTCGTAATGCACTCGATCAGGAACGCCTTGATTATTATATCCGCGCTATTCGCAGCATTCCGCATATCGTACATGCTTTTATTGTTGATACCAAAAAAGACAAAGGAATTGACATCCTGCTCGAAACTATTGAGTTTCATGAAATGGAAATTATGAAAGCCCGTCATCAGCTTTTACCAAAAAATAAATCGTAATACCTTGTTATTCAATGAAAACAAAAATCGTTGCTACTATTGGCCCTGCCTCTTCCGACTACGACACCTTATCGAAAATGACAGCAGAAGGAATGGATGTTTGCCGGCTTAACTTCTCGCATGGTACACACCAGGATCACCTGAAAGTTATTGAAACAGTTGACCAAATTAATACCACTCAAAACAGCTGTGTAGCCATTCTGGCCGATTTACAAGGCCCAAAAATACGGCTTGGAACACTTGAACATGAGGAGGTTACGCTCAAAGCTGGCGAAAAAATCAAGCTGGTGACATATGAGGTAGCCGGAAACAAGGATCGGATCAGCATCCGGTACGATGCCTTTGCAACAGACGTAAAGGCTGGTGATCAGGTATTGATTGATGATGGAAAAATTGCTTTGCGTGTTGTTGAGACCAATGGCCAGGATGAGGTGCTGTTGAGGGCAGAAACTGACGCTGTTATCAAAACTTACAAAGGTGTAAACCTGCCCGACACAAGCATTAGCCTGCCTTCGCTTACTCAAAAAGATTTGAACGACCTTGAGTTTTTGCTTCAGCAGGATATCCAATGGATCGCCCTTTCTTTTGTGAGATCGGCCAGTGATATTCACCTGCTTCGTGAAAAAATTGATGCTGCAAAAAAAACCAATAAGCCTGGCATTATTGCCAAGATAGAAAAACCACAGGCCATTGCCAACATCGAAGCCATCGTTGAAGCAGCTGATGGTATTATGATTGCCCGGGGTGATCTTGGAGTGGAAATTCCCATGGAGCAGGTTCCGATGATACAAAAACGCATCATCCGGCTCTGTCAGCAAAAAGGCAAGCCGGTTATTGTGGCCACACAGATGATGGAAGCGATGATCAGCTCCATCAGACCTACCCGCGCCGAAGTAAGTGATGTGGCCAATTCCGTGCTCGATGGAGCAGATGCCCTGATGCTAAGTGGCGAAACATCGGTGGGGAAATATCCTGTAGAAACTATCCGCATCATGCAGCAAATCATTAATCAGATAGAAGGATACGAAGCCATTTATTACCGACACGAGATGCCCTATGATCCATCGCATCCCCGTTTTATTTCAGATAGCGTTTTGTATGCGGCCTGCAATATGGCTCAAAGCACCAATGCCAGTGCGCTTATTCTGGTAACACATACCGGATACTCTGCACGCAGAATGGCAGCCCACCGACCCAGGGCGCGTCTGTTTGCTTTTTCGGGCAATGCTTTTGTGCTCCGGCAGATGAATCTGCTTTGGGGTGTGAATGGTTTTTATGACAGCAGCCTGGATCAGGCCGATAAATTAATGAATCATCTGAATGATTTACTCATTGCCGCCGGACAGCTACACAAAGGCGATCGGGTGATTCATGTGTTGAGCACACCCACCTGGAGCAAAGGAAATAGTAATACGCTCAGGCTTGGTGAGTTATAAAATTCTAAGCCTTTTCTTCTGGTATCTCATGCCCCCAAAACCCACCGTATTTAATCACCCGGAGGTCGTTTTCAACCTTTATCTGACAGGATAAACGCAACCCATTATTCAAGCGATGCGGCGGCACAGCAAGCCTGCTTTTTTCTTTTTCGTTTAAGGGATGAATTTTACCAATGATTTTCACCGCACAAGTTCCGCAGCTTCCTGAACCCATACAGTTTACATACCTCGATTGCCCATTATGAGGATAAATACCGTTGTCGATCAAAACTTTTCGAAGATTTGCTCCATGCTCACAATAGATTTTACGATTGCCATACGAAATTTCGGGCATGAAGCTAAATTTGATTATCAGCTATCAGCATGATTGAAAACACCTTACTCCATTATCCTGCCCTACATCGCAATACCTGCAATATAGTTTTTGGCATGAACCACCAAAACCGGAATGGGCGAATGGTTTACCATTTGTTGGGCATAGGGGCCGAGCCAGATATTGGAAGCAGCTTTTTCCTGTTCGTCCATGATACTGATCAGATTGGCATTGATTGTTGTGGCATAATCGACAACTGAATCAGAAATATTACCTGCCTCAACTTCTTTTACCAAATAACGTACCTGATTTTCTTCCAGATACCGTTCAACCTGCTTCACATATTCCATAATACGGTCGCGAACGTCTTTCACCGAAGTGATATGGGTGGCAAGCACATGCACTTCTGCATTAAAATATTTTGCCAGCAGTGCTGTAATTGGCACTTTCTGACGGCTTTCGATCGTGCTGTCGATTGGCATTACAATGCGTTCGATGGTACGGTTGATATCCACTCCACCGCGAATAGTAATAACCGGCCTTTCGGTGGCCGAAACAATTCGGTTTGCATTGCTGCCAATCCAAAACTCTTCAAAACCAGAGGAACCATGTGTTCCAATCAATATTAAAAATACATCAAACTCTTCTGCTGCAGCAACCAATTCTTTGTACACTTTGCCTTTGCGGGTAATAAAATCAATCTTCCCATTTTTTAGCCTTGGCTGATATTTTGATGCCAGTCCTTCGAGTCTTTTCTCTGCTTCATGGAGCACTTCTTCATTCGAAATATCAATCAGGTTTCGGGTATTATCTGGTTTATTAACCCAGATCATTTTTATGTTGGCTTCTGCCTTTTCAGCAAGGCTTACGGCATGTTCCAGGGCATTGACAGAACAATCCGAAAAATCAATGCCAACTAAGAGGGTTTTATTCATGATGTGCGTTTTTTGAGGTTGGAAATGCGGATAATTCAGGGAAAGCAATTTGATCGCGAGTGATAAATGCTTGTTTATAATTACGGCTCAATTGCTGAAGTGCAGCTTCTGCTTCGAGCCGGTTGCGAAAATCACCAATACGGACTCTGTAATATGGCTGACCGTATGAAAGGTAGGCCTTCCATTGTGGATACTCTTCGGATAGTTTTCCTATTAATTCGTGTGCATGATTTACGGCATCATTACCCGATTCCATAAATACCTGAATCCGAAAGCCCTCAAGATACTGATTTTCCTTAAAAAGTTGTTCCTGCAACCAAAGCAAACTATCCAGCCGGTTGTCTTGTATCACCACCAGCGATCCCGAAGCTGGACTCTGTGCTTGAATTGCTTGCAATGATAAAAATAAAAACAGTAAAACAAGGCTATTACGTAGGCTCATAGGCGGTTAATTTTGTATTGTAGCATGAACACTTACCACAGGTATTAACGCATTATTTACCAATTGTTGTGCAAAAGGCCCTAAAAACATTGAACCGGCAGTAGCAGTTTGTTCGGTCATGATAGCAATTAAATCTGCCTGGATTTCATCGGAATAAGAGAGGATGGCCGGAACGAGTTTTTCAGTTTCAACTTCTTTGAGCTTGTATTTTAATTTGCGCTCTTTAAGGCATTTTTCGGCTTCATCAGCGGATGATTTCATCCGATTGCGAATCACTCTGAGCGTGGAATTATACAGCACCAAAAGATGTAACTCGGCTCCAAACGCCTGTGCCAGATTAGCGGTGAAAGGTAATTTCTGGCGACTCTCGGCCGAGCTGTCGATGGGAACTAAAATACGTTTTAATTTTCCACTAAACTCATAATCTGACCGAACGGTAATTACCGGACAAGGGGCCGAAGTAACAATTCGGTAGGCATTGCTACCAATCCAGTACCTTTCGTAACCACTCACGCCATGTGTTCCGGCAAAGATCACAGAGGCCTCAATCTGACGAGCCAGCATAGCCACTTCAGAGTAAACTTTGCCTTTACGCAGGTGTATTTCAAGCTTGCCATGCCTTAGTTTTGGACCATATTTTTCAACAATCTCATCAAAATATTTTTTCGTCTCTATGCGCAAGGTTTGCTCAATATTCATCACATGTTCAGGGGTGTTCGTATTATCCACCCAAACCAGATGAATCCCTGTTTTCAGCCAGTTGGCATAAAAAAGGGCATAATCCAGCGTATGAAGCGAATTTTTTGAAAAATCGAAAGCTACCAGTATTGTTTTCATCGCTTTAGTTTTAACAGGTTTTTTGCTTTGCCCTTGTTAAGGTGTCAATTTTTGAGCTAATGTACGAACATTTTGTTCTTAAATCCAATTTTTTTTACTTACATAGGGTCTGCTGAAAAAGTCTGTCGTATGCCAGATTCGAGGCGACAAGACGAAGATGTATCGATATACTTCGAGTCGCAGGCAACACAGAAGATGGCGTGCGACAGGCTAGCCAACACAATTGTTGTTGACATTTTTAAATTCAGAATAGGCTTTAACGAAGTAGATTGATTCAAATATTACACTGTACTGCAAGGATTTTAGATGATTTCTCATAAAAACCTTGCGGAAACCACAATACAATAAATGGCAACTTAAATTATATCAATGTGTTAGGTGTTTTTCAGCAGACCCTACATAAAAGGATAATAAATCACTTAGCAGGCCTGATTCGAAGCCGTATAAAGGGTATTTTGTTCAGGTGATTTATGGCTGCGAACCAAATGACTGAATCAGAATGCTTATTTTTGTCTGATCTTAACTTCACCCCATGAACGAAAACCTGGATGCTTACGGTACAGGGCTATCAAATGCCGAAAAGGAAATAGAAAAAGTGTTGCGGCCAGACGCCTTTAGCAGCTTTGCCGGACAGGAGCAAGTGGTCGAAAACCTGCGTGTTTTTGTGCAGGCTGCTTCACAAAGGGATGAAGCACTGGATCACGTGCTTTTGCACGGCCCACCTGGATTAGGCAAAACCACCTTGTCGCATATCATTGCCAACGAATTAGGTGTGAATATCCGTATCACTTCAGGGCCGGTACTGGATAAACCCGGCGATCTGGCCGGACTACTTACCAATCTCGAAAAAAATGATGTGCTGTTTATTGATGAGATACATCGGCTTAGTCCGGTGGTAGAGGAATACCTTTATTCGGCCATGGAAGATTACCGCATCGACATCATGATCGAAACAGGCCCCAATGCCAGGGCTGTACAAATCACCATTAATCCTTTTACGCTCATTGGTGCTACCACACGCTCAGGGCTTCTCACTTCACCACTGCGCTCGCGCTTTGGAATTAACCTGAGACTGTCGTATTATGATGCCAAAACGCTCACCGGTATTGTACAACGATCGGCCTCCATCCTTCGGGTTCCGATAGAAGCTAAAGCCGCTGCCGAAATTGCTGGCCGTAGCCGGGGCACCCCGCGTATTGCCAACCTTTTGCTGAGAAGGGTACGCGATTTCGCCCAAATCAAAGGCAATGGCAAAATTGACTTGGAAATTGCGCGTTTTGGTTTAACAGCACTCCATGTGGACGAACATGGCCTGGACGAAATGGACAACAAAATCCTGCTTACCATCATCGATAAATTTAAAGGCGGACCGGTGGGCATTAACACCATTGCAACGGCTGTGGCTGAAGAAGGCGGCACCATAGAAGAAGTTTATGAACCCTTCCTCATTCAGGAAGGCTATCTGATGCGTACACCGCGCGGCCGTGAAGCCACCGATAAAGCCTACAAACATCTTGGAAGGGTTAGAAATCCACAACAAGGCTCGCTTTTCAACAGCTAATCCAAACCATTAACCAGTGAATGGCAGAATCAACTAATCTTCCGGAAAACTTTATTGAACTGCTAAAAGCCGAAGCCCTGCGGCTAGGTTTTGATGAGTTGGGAATCAGCAAAGCACAGCAGCTTGCGGATGATGCCCGATTGATGGAAGACTGGCTTCGGCAGGGGTTTCAGGGCAGCATGAGCTACCTCGAACGAAATCGCGAAAAACGTTACGACCCACGCTTGCTGGTTGCAGGAACGGCGACAGTGATCACTGTTTTGCAAAATTATTTTCCAAAGGAAAAACTGCCGGAAGAAGACAACTACAAAATTTCCAAATATGCTTACGGCAAAGATTATCATAAGCTGATCCGCAAAAAACTGCAAAAACTACTCAACTTTATCGAAAACCAAACCGGCAAACTGGATGGTGCCAGGGCTTTTACCGATTCGGCACCTGTGCTCGACAGGGCCTGGGCACAAAAAAGCGGATTGGGTTTTATTGGCAAAAACACCTGTCTGATTCATCCACGCAAAGGCTCTTTCTTCTTTGTCGGACACCTGCTGATTCCGATTGGACTTGAAGCAACAGAAAACGAAATCACAGATTATTGTGGAACATGCAGGCGCTGCCTTGATGCCTGCCCCACTGGTGCACTGGTTGAAGCCCACCATCTCGATGCCCGAAAATGCATTTCTTACCTCACCATCGAGCACAAAGATGAGCTTCCGGAGACGTTGAAACAACAATTTGAAGGATGGATTTTTGGCTGCGATATCTGTCAGGATGTTTGCCCCTGGAACCGCTTTGCAAAACCACATAATGAGCCTGGCTTTTTGATTTCGGAACAGTTAAAAAAAATGCGAAAACCCGATTGGGAAAAACTGGATGAAAACACTTTCAACGAACTTTTCGCCGGTTCTGCTGTTAAAAGAGCAGCATACAACGGATTGAAAAGAAATATTGATTTCCTCAAAAACGATTGACATGGCCCTTACACCCACAAAACCCATTCCGCTTGGCTTCGCAGCTCCGGATTTTAAACTCACGGATCAAATCAGCAATAAACTACTGACATTCAAAGATATTCAAGGCAAAAAAGGAACTCTGGTGATGTTTATCTGCAATCATTGCCCGTATGTGAAGCATGTGATCAACGAACTTGTGAGCATCGGAAAAGAATATATGCCAAAAGGAATTGGCATGGTAGCCATTAATTCGAATGATGCAGAAAATTATCCTGAAGATTCACCGGAGAATATGAAGCTTTTTGCCGCTGATCACGATTTTCCGTTTCCTTATCTTTACGATGAAACACAGGAAGTGGCCAAGGCTTATGATGCAGCCTGCACGCCTGATTTCAATCTTTTTGATGTTAATAACCGCTGCGTTTACCGCGGCCAACTTGATGGCAGCCGGCCCGGAAACGAAATGCCGGTAAATGGAGAAGACCTGCGGGCAGCGCTGGATTTGGTGTTGGCCGGAAAACCGGTTCCTGAAAAACAAATTCCGTCAACAGGTTGCAACATTAAATGGAAAAAATCATAAAGCCAGGGGCTACAAGCTGTAAAAAACAGCCAGCTGCAGCACATCGTTAAAAGCTCCAAATTTATTTCCATAACGTTTCACATTGCCATCGACCATGTTTTTTCGGATAGAATTGATGGAATTAATGCTTCGCAAACCCAGCGACCAATGCTCATGAAACAAATAACGCACACCAACAATAGAGCTGAAATTTAAGCTACGCCATGCATCCTGCGTATTGTCCAGATAGTTTACTTCTTCGTAATGGCTTGCCAAAAAAGCTGCTGTTAAACCTCCTTCGAGCCGTAATTTTCCAAAATCATACTGATAGATAAGCGGCATTTCTACATAGTTCAACCTCAGCAGAAAGGGATTCATTCCGGCCTTTACATCCTGATCGCTGGTTCGGGAGCCTTTTTGCACAAAAAAAAGCTCCAGCTGCAAGCCCGAACGATCATCCAACTCAAGCCGGACGAAGCCACCAAAACTTATGCCAGCTTTGTGAAATCCGGATATGTTATCACCGGCAACCTGGCTGCTAACGCCACCTGCCAGCAGTCCGCCCTCAAACTGTTGTGCCGAAGCAGCAGGCAAAAAAACCAAGAATAAAAATGCACCAAACAAGCTATTCCAAACTGATTTCATAAGAAGCTCCCTAATTTATTACCAGGCGAAAATACAAATAAATAAACAACATCAACTCCTGTAACGGGCCTTAAGTTTCCAATTTAATTCGTTCTGAATGATGAAAATATAACTTAAATTTGACATGAAATTAATCCATTGGTTTTGGAGAAGCTACTAATTTAGTCCAATCCAAATCAGAACAATTAATCGCCTTATGGACGTATCAAAATTCAGTATTTTACTTGTCGATGACGAAGTTGATGTCTTAGAATTTCTTAGCTATAACCTTAAAAAAGAAGGCTTTAAGGTACTCACTGCTACCAACGGCAAAGAAGCCGTTAAAAAAGCTGTGGCCGAATTGCCTCAGCTCATCATACTGGATGTGATGATGCCGGAGATGGATGGCGTGGCTACCTGCGAAGAGATAAAGCAGATTCCGGAACTCAAAAACACCCTGGTAATCTTCTTAACTGCCCGCGGAGAAGATTATTCTCAAATCGCAGGTTTTGAAGCCGGCGCCGATGATTATGTAACCAAACCCATCAAACCCAAACTGCTGATCAGTCGTGTAAAAGCACTGCTAAGGCGTTATCAGGATAAAAACGATTCCACACCTGATCAACTTGAAGTGAAGGACTTTGTGATTGATTCTGAGCGTTTTATTGTTATCAACAAAGGCAACGAAATCATCCTTCCTAAAAAAGAATTTGAGCTTTTGCGTTTGCTGGCATCCAAACCTAATAAGGTTTTTACACGTGAAGAAATTTTTTCGAAAATATGGGGCGATAATGTTATTGTTGGCGACCGTACGATAGATGTTCATGTTAGAAAAATCAGAGAAAAAATTGGCATCGAAAATATTACGACAGTAAAAGGGGTTGGTTACAAATTTGAAGTTTGATACAGAAATACTGTACTTTCATGCTTTAAATTAGAAGCAACAACAATTTGAATAATAAATTGAAGTATCTGATATTTAAATTCTATTGTTAATACACTTCGGCCCTGACGAACCAATTTAACTAAATATGGCACGTTACCGCGAAACCCGATCAATAGCTGTGTATCTGGCACTTGGTGCAAGCCTGAGTGTAATATTGCTAACACTAATCATCTTTTGGTTTGATGACAAATTGCTCTGGTGGCATCTGCTGCTTGGATTGTTGCTCATTTTCCTGATCAACTACCTGATTACTTTAAAAACACTTGATCGGTATGTGTATAAAAAAGTCAAACTGATCTACAAAACCATTGGCGCAGCCAAACCCGATCAATCCAATGGAAAAGCACCTCAAAAGCAGACAGAATCGCTCGAAGGCGTTAATCGGGCCATGCTTGAATGGAGCAAAAGACAACGCACAGAGATAGAAGAATTGAAAAAACTGGCTGCCTATCGCAGAGAATTTCTGGGTAATATCTCGCACGAACTCAAAACACCCATATTTAATATCCAGGGTTACGTATTGACCTTGCTTGACGGCGGGCTGGAAGACGAGAACATCAATCGGACCTATTTGATGCACACCGAAAAAAGCATCAACAGGCTGATTGCCATTGTTGAAGATCTGGAAGAGATTTCGAAACTTGAATCGGGTGAGTTAAAACTCAATTTGCAACAGTTTGATATCAATGAGCTGAGTAAGGATGTATTGGAATTTCTGGAGATGAAATCCCGCAAATACAAGGCCACAGTAACCCTCGAAAAACAATCCGACAGACCGGCTCTGGTCAAAGCCGACAAAAAACGCATCCGCCAGGTGCTTATCAATCTGATTGAAAATGCCATGAAATATGGTGATAAAGAGGAAAATCTGGTGAACATTCGTATTTTTGATGCAGACGAAAATTACCTGATTGAGATCAAAGATAACGGGCCTGGCATCAGCGAAGAAAACCTTCCGCGTATATTCGAACGTTTCTATCGGGTTGACAAAGGCAGATCGCGAGACAAAGGCGGCACCGGCCTGGGATTAGCCATTGTGAAACATATAGTGGAAGCACACGAACAAAGTATCACCGTCAGAAGCCAGCTCGAAAAAGGAACCAACATTACTTTCACCCTGGAGAAAGCCTGATTTATTGTTTGATCAATTTACCGTTATAATATTGATCTCCAACCTGCAGGCGATAGAAGTATAGACCACTTTTAGCTTCTGATCCGATAATGCTGTTTCCGTCCCATTGCAGTTGTTGCAAACCGGCTTGCAGCTTCAGTGAATTTTGATACACCAGACTGCCATTTACATTATAAATCGTAAGTTTTACCTCTTCGCTTACAGACAAAAACAGCCTAAAGTTTACTTGTCTTTTAAAAGGATTTGGAAACACCTGATGTTCAACCGATAACAATTCGGCATTGCCTACCGGCTCAACCACAATCAGTTTTACAACAAAAGTTTGATTTCCCAATGGACCGGCATCCATCAAAATTTCTGCAAAAATTGTATCGGGCTCCATTTCAATGGCCGCAGCACTTATCAAAAGCGAAACAGCAGTATCTGCCGGCAATTGCAGGGTATCACCTGCTAAATTGAGCCAGGAATAAGGCGTCGCTTCCTGAAAAATCAATTGCAGATCATATTGTCCTGTATTGATAAACTGAATTGAATCGGTGCGAACACTTTCCTGTTCAACAATCATCGTCAAGGTGTCGTCAGGAAGTGCCTGCATACTTATCTTACCCTGAAGTAAATTCAAGGAAGTAAAAATGTTGAGTCGCCCACCAGTGACAGTGATACCATCAAGATCTTCCAAAGGGTCAGTTCCATTCAGCAGGTAATCCTTGATCATCAAGGCATATTCACCCGGATTTTGGTGATAGGCATCCATAAAGGCACTGTCGGCAGCCGAAAACAACAAACCTACAGCACCCGCCACGTGAGGCGTAGCCATGCTTGTTCCGGTGCCAAAACCATAATTGGCAGGTGCCGGTCGGGTAGAATAAATTGAAGTGCCAGGTGCCCCCAGATCGATGCTTTCGAGACCATAACCTGCCATAGTAGATTTTTCATCGCGATTGGTGGTATTGGTAACCGTGATCAGCCACGGGCTTTCGAAAGCCGTTGGGATATCACCTTGTTCGTCAACGTTTACACTTCTGTTGGCAGTAGCTCCGGCATTTAACACTCCAATGGCTCCCAAACTGTCGTACATGGCTCCCCAGATGGGATAGTTATCCGGATTGCCAAAATCGACGCCAAAGGAAGCGTTGGTGGCAACTACAAAAGCACCTGAATCGCCCTGTGTTTCGTTGTAGCGTGCACGCATTTCATACACATAACTATACGCATTCACAACAACTGATTCGGTAGAAGATGAACCTGCAATTGGCATTACCTTCACATTCCAGTTTACACCTGTTACGCCAATACCATTATTGCCAATTGCTCCCACAGTGCCCGAAACATGCGTGCCATGCGAGTTGGAAGGTACATTTCCGGAATTGCTATAAGCATTCCAGCCATCATAATCATCCACATAACCATTTTCGTCGTCATCAATGCCATTGCCCGGAATTTCGTGCCGATTCTTGAAGAAGTTCAAATCTTCATGCTGCAGATAAGCTCCGCCATCAATAACAGCTACAACAATGGTATCGCCCAAAACCGTGAGACCGCCTGTGGTAATATCCCAGGCTTTCACTGCATCAATATCAGCACCTTCGACACCTCCACCGGAACCATCGTTATAAAAACCCCATTGATCATCAAAAAAAGGATCGTCAGGAAAACTTTCATCCGCTTCGCGCATAGCCACCACATGATTGGCCTGTGCCAGACTAATGGTTGGTTGTTGCTCTAAATTGCTTATCAACGCCGAAACATTATGCCGGCTTTCCTCAAATTTCAGTAAAAAAATCCCAAGTCGTTTCGAAAGCTCCTGTTTTACTTCAAGCCCCTGCTGATCGAGCCAGGGAGCAATCGTACTGATGTTTTGGCCGGATTTGAGTTGAATCATCACTTCGCCCGGAATGCGTTCGCCCTGTTGTTGTGCCGAAGCCTGAAAAGCAAAAATTACTATTGTAATTGCAAAAAGTAAAATTATTCTCATAACAGCATGGTATTTCAAGATAAATTGATCAATTAGGATAGTGTGCAAAGAAAATAAAATTTCAGCTATACTATCATGCTAAAACATTCCAATCCAACGAGATGTTCAAAAATGATTTGATCCCTTCACTAAAACTCAAAAGTAAAAAGGAATTTAAACGTATTTCTCGCCCTTTTCTACTTTGATGTCGTTTACAAACTGACGGATTTGCTGTTCGTCTTCTTTGCGGCAAATCAGCAATGCGTTGTCATCTTCCACCACAATATAATCCTTAAGTCCCTGCAGAACAACCAGCTTGTCTTTAGGCATATTTACAATACAGCCTTCCGAATCGTATGTCATCACCTGATTGCCAACTATTGCATTTTGGTGTTCGTCTTTTTCCCTGATTTCATAGAGCGAGCCCCAGGTACCGAGATCACTCCAGCCAAAGTCAACGGCCATCACATACACATTTTCAGCTTTCTCCATCACCCCATAGTCAATGGAAATATTTCGGCAAATGCTGTATGTCTGTCGGATAAAGGGTTCTTCTTCCGGAGTGCTGTATTTACCTGCACCTTCTTTGAATAACTCGTTCACTTCGGACAGATGTTGATCAAAAGCCTTGTTAATGCTTTTGAGCGACCAGATAAAGATGCCGGCATTCCAGAGGAAGTCGCCGCTTTCGAGGAAACTCTGTGCAATACTCAGGCTTGGTTTTTCAGTAAAGGTTTTTACTTTTTTCAGTTTGGGAACATCTTCAATTACAGCTCCATCCAAAAACTGAATATAGCCGTATCCGGTATCGGGCCGGCTGGGTTCGATGCCTAAGGTAATCAGCCAGTCGTTTTTTTCGGCTACCTGCATGGCATCATCTACGTTTTGGGCAAATACTTCCTCTTGCAGGATGATATGATCGGAGGGTGCCACCACAATCACTGCCTCAGGATCGCGCTGCAGAATCACATGATTGGCGTAGGCAATACAGGGTGCCGTGTTGCGACGGGCGGGCTCACAAAGGATTTGCTCAGGGGCTATCAGGGGCAATTGCTCCTTTACCTGATGACGATATAATTCGTTGGTAACAATATAAATGTTTTCGGGAGGACATAAACGCGTGAAGCGATCGAAAGTCATCTGCAGGAGCGTTTTACCGACTCCAAGAATATCCAGAAACTGTTTTGGACGGGAGGTTTTGCTCATGGGCCAGAAACGTGCACCAATGCCGCCTGCCATGATTACACAATAACGGTTTTTGATTTGTTCCATTAGTTGAGTATTAAATATATTAGGCAGACTGATCTGAGTTGTTCTGCCTTTTAAATTGTATAATTTGTACAAAAATAGACCTTATTTCTATACTTCCAAAAGGCTTCTCCATCCGTAAAATCTTCAGCCTAAAAAAGATAATTCAGGCCAATATACAAACCGCTTTCGCCATCCTGTGGATCTAAAGCACGTCCATAATCAGCCGAGAGGATAAAATTTTCGTTCATGGCCAGCTTAAGCCCGAGACCCGCACTCCAATGCGCCTTTTCGCTGCCCGGCTTATAATAATCTGATTTATTGAATGTAAGAAACTCATCAGGAAGCTGATCAAAAGCTTTGGCAACCGCAATTTTTCTGGTCACCTGCCCCACATCTACGAAGGCATTTGTAGCCAGATAGAAGTTTTGATTGAAGAGTTTTTTCTCCACGATTTTCCAGCGCAGCTCCAGATTGGCATAAGCTATTGCATCGCCCACCACCCTGTTGCGCATCACACCACGCAAAGAACGCTGCCCGCCAAGGCCTTCAGAATAAGCACCAAGCAAACGTGTGGTCATCATCAGGGGCTGTGCATAAAAAGGCACATGTCCGCTGAGGCGGCTTTGCCAGCTGAAACGACCTGCAAAAACAAGCTTTCGGGGAATAAGACTAACATATTGCCGGTGTGTAAAGCTTATTCTGCTAAATCCTTCAATGAGGTTAGACATGGCTTTAGGAACGGCATAAAACAATAAGCTTGTCCAGATGCCTTTGGAAGGACTGGCTTCAAAATCGCGTGTATCGTAAACCAAACCTGCCTTAATAGCTGCGAAGGTTCCACCACTCAGCTCGTCCTGAGGAATGATATTCCAGGCCTGGTAAAGCTCGAACAGTCCGGGCTCTTCTGCCACAGAAGGCAATTGGTCGGCTTCGTCCTTGCCTTTATTAAGCCGGTCGATATCTACCGAGCCTACCACAAAACTATAAAATTCTAGTCCGGCAGCCCATTGCAAACCTTGAATGCCCATAGCTCCACTCAGGTCGGCGTGCAGTCTTACCATATTTCGCTTATGCTTATAAAACATTCGGCTGCGGTAGTCGGGATGTGTGTCATCAACCCAATTGGATTGATAAACAGCATCATAGCCATTAAATCCAAAAAAATCAATGGCTTGTTCGGGCATATAACTGGCATCAAAACTCAAACGCATATTACGCAAAAGCTGATCGCTGTCGTAGGCAAACCGAAAAAGGCCACTGCCTTTGGTATAGCGTGATATCTCGAGATAAAAGGAATGATCGTAGCTGGGATACCGGTAGCCATCGCCATAATGGAAAAAGTTGACCAGTCCGCCATATTGAAACCCTAAATCAGAATTGAACGAAACGGCTGGCAAAACTCCAAAATTCCAGCCTTTCTTTGTTAAAGTTTGTGTTGTATCCGAAGGCTGCGATTTAATGAAACCGCTACAAAGTAATAAAAAAACAAGGAAAATTAGGATCCGATACATACATTGTGGATTGAGGGGAAAAGGGGGCTTATTCTCTAATCAGTCGGCAGGTAATTGTCGGCGGCTAAAATTGTTTTCACCTTTTCGCGGTCTTGTTCAAGTTGTGCTTTAAGCTCGTCCAGTCCATTAAATTTTTGTTCATCTCTTATCCGGTCAATAAATAAAATGGTGATTTCCTGCTCATAGATTTCCTCATTAAAATCGAAGATGTTCACCTCAATGGTAAGTTCACCATCAGCAACAGTGGGTCTGTAGCCAATGTTTCCCATGCCATCATAAATCGAGCCATTATGTTTCACCTTACAGGCATACACACCGCGGGCTGTAATCAGCTTGTATTGACTAGGCGTTTCGATATTGGCCGTTGGGAAACCCATTCTACGGCCAACCTGATTTCCTCTCACCACCCTGCCACAAATTGAATACGGATATCCAAGCAGTTTATTTGCTTTTGCCACATCGCCAAGCTCCAGGGCTTTACGGATCTTTGTGGAGCTCACGGCAATATTTTCAACGTCCTGAGCCGGAATACGTTCCACTTTAAAGTCAAATTTCTGACCCAGGTCGTAAAGCAACTTAAAATCACCAATGCGATTTTTGCCAAAATGATGATCATATCCAACCACCAGCTTGTATGGCTTGATGGGATCGACGATGTAATTCTTGATAAAGGTTTCGGAACTGGTACGCGAAAAAGCCTTTGTAAACTCAATAATAATCAGGTTATCAATGCCGATAGCTTCCAGTCGTTCAATTTTTCGTTTTTGCGTACTGATAAATTTCAGATTGCTGCTGTCGATATGAAGCACTATCCGCGGATGGGGATGAAATGTGATTACAACCGTTTCGCCCTCCACTTCGCGTGCATCCTCAATCATACGTTTTAAAATTGCCTGATGACCCAGATGCACGCCGTCAAATGTTCCGGTTGTTACGATGGCATTATTAACGGGCTTAAAATCCTCAATACAATGGTATATCTTCACGATTTAGATTAAATTGTTATCAATTAGATATTTGGCTATCTGAACGGCATTGGTGGCTGCACCTTTACGCAGGTTATCAGCCACAATCCAAAGGTTCAAACCATTAGGAATACTGTGATCGCGACGCAGCCTGCCAACGAAAACCTCATCATGGCCAGCGGCAGACAAGGGCATTGGATAGCTGTTTTGAGCAGGATTGTCCTGCAAAACCACCCCCGGAAAAGTTTGAATCAATGCCCTGATGTCGTCCAGTTTAAAGGGTTTATATGTCTCAATATTTGCGGATATGGAATGTCCTCCGATCACCGGAACACGCACCACTGTGGCTGTTACAGCAATCCGGGTATCATTAAGGATTTTTCGCGTTTCAAACACCAGTTTATCTTCTTCGGAGGTATAACCATCAGCTTCAAAAAAACCCCCGTGCGGAATCACATTTCGATGGATAGGATACGGGTAGGCTGGGTTGAGGGATCCTTCTCCAATCTCTTCATTTTCGAGCTGCTGCACACCTTTTTGTCCGCTCCCGCTAACAGATTGATACGTTGACAATACCAATCGTTTCAGCCCATAAACCTTATGGATTGGTGCCAGGGCCATCACCAGCTGTATGGTTGAGCAATTGGGATTGGCAATGATTTGCGGCCCTTTTTTCAAGATATCTGCATTGATTTCGGGCACAACGAGAGCCTTATCAGCATCACGTCGCCAGGCAGAGCTGTTGTCGATTACCACCGCTCCCCTTTCCACAAAAAGCGGAGCCAGCCTCCTCGAAACAGCTGCTCCGGCACTCATCAATACCAGTTCAGGATTCTCATCAAGTGCCTGTTCGGCCGTAATTACCGGATAAGCTTTCTGCCTGAAAATAATTTTCTTTCCGAGCGATTGCTCAGAAGCCACGGGCAAAAACACTTCAAACTGAAGTGCCTGCCCGGCAATTACTTCCAACATTTTTTTACCGACCAAACCGGTTGCACCAATTAGGGCTAATTTCATAGGCATGAATAAAATAAAAAATCCTATTTTTACAGGCTAACAGCCGGCACAAAAATATAAAATAATGAATTGCCGTTGTTTAATTGTTTAGACCTGCCAAATGGTTATCAAAATATTTAGATTATGATAAGAAATAGATTACTTACGAAGCTTTTTATACTAATTCTAATGTTTGTGTCGGGTTTATTAAATCCCCTTTCAGCCCAACTCGTCGATGATTTCAGCGATGGCGACTTCACAACCAATCCGGTTTGGACAGGCACTGAGAACCTGTTTATGATAAACGAGGATTTTCAGCTTCAACTTAATGCCACCGAGCCTGGTACAGCCTGGTTAAGCACAACCTACGAAGCAGCTGAACCCATGGAGTGGCGTTTTTATATCCGGCTTGCATTTAGCCCGTCAGCAAATAATTATGCCCGGGTAATGTTGTCGTCCAACCAAAGCAATCCAGGTGAAGGATTCGATGGCTATTACCTGCAATTTGGCGAGGCAGGAGGTGAAGATGCGATAGAGCTTTTTAAGCAGGAAAATGGCGAAACCAACAGTATTTTGCGTGGAACTTCCGGACAAATCGCATCCTCCTTTGCGCTTTGGGTAAAGGTAATCAGAACAGAACAAGGTGATTGGCAGCTTTTAACTGATGCAACAGGCACGGGTATCTATACCCTCGAAGCCAGTGGTTTTGATGAAAGCATGAATTCGGGTGGTTGGTTTGGCTTTTTTGCAGAATATACGGTTAGCAACAGCACTAAATTCTATTTTGATGATGTATATGCCGGTCCCGAACAAATTGATGATGAAGCCCCTCAGTTGATACAAACTACTACACTGAATCCTTTTGCCCTGCAGTTGACATTTGACGAAGGCATTGCTCCGGAAAGCCTTGACACAGATAACTTTTTGGCTGATAACAATCTTGGAAATCCGGCGGAAGTCAGCTTTGGTGAAAATTCAAGTATTCTTCAGTTATCTTTTGCAACTTCTTTTGAGAATGGAGTGCTTTACACCCTTACTGTCAATAATATAAGTGATCTGGCAGGAAATATAACACCTGAATTTTCGACAACGTTCAGTTATTATGAAGCCGCTGCCAATGATGTGGTTATCAACGAAATTATGGCCGATCCTACGCCGGTTGTTGGTTTACCGGAATGGGAATATGTGGAGCTGTATAACCGAACCAACCTGCCTGTTGATCTAAACGGATGGCAGTTTTTAACTGGCACAACCGTCAAAGACATAGGAGTCGTTACATTGGCACCCAACGGATACCTCATCCTGTGCCACGAAAATGCCCTTGCAGAGCTGGAGAGCTATGGGCCGGCCTTTGGGTTTAGCAGCTTTCAGCTTACCAATGCGGGCACCAGCCTGAGCCTTTTGAGCAAACAGGGCATCACCATCTCAATGGTAAACTATACTGATAAATGGTACAACGACCCAAACAAAACTGACGGAGGCTGGTCGCTTGAACAAATTGACCCCGATAATCCGTGTGGCGGACGCAATAACTGGTCGGCAAGCACTGCTGTAGCAGGCGGCACTCCGGGCAGCCTCAATGCCATTGATGCTCCCAATGTGTTTCCTCCAAAAGTTGAGCGTTTTCAGTTGATTACCAGTAATATTCTTCATATTTGGTTCGACCAGCAGATGGATCCTGCGAGCCTTAGGCAACTCAGCAATTATACCCTTGAAAGCACCCAGGCAAATCCCAGTGAAGCTTATCTGAATCCTTCGGATGGC
This sequence comes from Bacteroidales bacterium, assembly GCA_028696715.1. GTDB lineage: Bacteria > Bacteroidota > Bacteroidia > Bacteroidales > F082 > UBA5536. The sequence continues at coordinate 4,215 of JAQVGO010000022.1, read as the reverse complement.
ACCTTTGTTGAGCTTGTTTTTGAACAGGCATTTGAAGATGGAAATCTTTATAAACTGCTGTTATCCGAAAATTTGATGAACTGCATCGGTCTTGGCATGGATGCCGGAAGTTTTATCCAGCTTGGCTTGCCAGATATGCTGGAAGCAGGCGATATTTTGATCAACGAAATACTCTTTAACCCTTTGGGTGATGGGGTGGATTATGTGGAAGTGCTGAACCCGGGCGACAAAATACTTGACCTGAATCAGCTGTATCTTGGCAATATCAGGCAAACCATTCCAAATCCACCCGATACCAACCTTTATCCGGTAACCACCGACAGCTACTTATTGTTACCGGGCAAGCTGGCACTGCTTTGCACAAATGGCAACATAGTGGCCGAACAGTATCCCGTATCCGATCCGGAAGTTTTTGTTGAGATGAATTCATTTCCGTCTTATTCCAATACAGAAGGCACCGCTGTACTGATGTCGCTAACAGGAAAGCTGATAGATAAAATGTCGTACACCGAAAAGATGCACTTTCCATTGCTGAATATTGTAAAAGGAGTATCGCTCGAAAGAATTTCGGCTTCGGCCGCTTCAGATGATCCTGACAACTGGCATTCAGCAGCTGAATCGGCTGGCTTTGGCACTCCGGGTTTAGCCAACTCCATGACGATGAACACTACTCCCTCAACAGATGAAATCAGTATCAGCCCCGAAATATTTTCACCTGACGGTGATGGCGTGGATGATGCCACAAGCATCAATTACCTGTTTGATGAGCCGGGTTACACCCTGAATATCCTCATCTTTAACTCTGCCGGCCAGCAGATCAGGCATCTGGTAAAAAGTGAATTGGTTGGTTCCGAAGGTCAAACCATCTGGAATGGCCTTGATGAAAATGGCAACAGGGTGACAACAGGGATTTATATTGTTTTTGCTGATGTTTTTGACCTCAACGGAAACACCAAATCCTATAAAGAGGCTGTAGTTGTGGCCAGCAGATAGATATTGCTATTAGCTAAAGTTTAAAAACGAAAATGCTTGCATAGCAATAGCGCAGCACATACGTTTAAAAAACCATTAACAACACCATCACCACAATCCAAAAGACCAGCCATCGGATCAGGATGCGCAGGGCTTTCTTTTTTGAAATACAATAAGAGCCTTTTGTTTTCACCAGCAAGGGACTAAAATATGGAATGCCATAATCCACAAGCGGCAGTGCCAATAGCAGATAAAAAAGAAATGAGACGATCCAAAAATAAGCCGAAACGCTAATCCCCGTCAGCAACACAACAAGAAAAGCCGGATAATGCTATCTCGAAAAATTTGTGTTCGGTATATAGCAAAGCGATTCAAAATCACCACGATTGGATAACCGAAAAACAATCCTACCCCGCCTCAGCATACAAATCTGTAAACTCAAATTTTGCACCATCAAACAGGCCTTTGTCGCTCAATTTGAGTTGTGGAATGACCAATAAGGCCATAAACGAAAGCGTCATAAAAGGTGCGTGAAGGCTACACCCCAGTGCTTTGGCGGCAGCATCGGTTTTTTCGTAAGCTTTGGCAACTTCATAAGCATTTTGATTGCTCATCAAACCGGCCACAGGAAGCGGAAGCAGACTTACGGTGTTTTCGTCGCAGGCTACTACCCCGCCCTTGCTTTCAATCAGCAGATTTACAGCCTTTGCCATGGCAGCATCATCCGCTCCAACTACAATAATATTGTGGCTGTCGTGCGCTACTGTTGAGGCGATGGCACCTCTTTTTAGTCCGATATTTTTGATAAAACCTATTGCAGGTTTGGCTTTTTCGTAGCGATTTATCACAGCAATTTTCAAAATATCCTCAGCAGTATTACTGGTCAGATTTTCACCTGCTGCAACCGCTTGTCCGATAACTGTATTTGTTATCAGCTGGCCTTCGAGTGCTTCAATCACTTTAACTGTCTTACCGGCATTTTGAACAAAGAAGTCGTCAGCAGAAACGGCATCAGCAACAAAATTATTTGGTGTAGTAGTCTGTTGTGTTTCTATCAAACTTTGGCCATTTTCGGCAACTAATTGGCCATTTACATAGGTTTGCAACACATTGAAATCGCTCAGGTTATCAACCACAATCATATCAGCCGGATCGCCGGTTTGCAATGTTCCTACCTCAAGTTGATAATGTTGTATTGGATTTAAAATAGCACTCCGGAGTACATCCATCACCGGATAACCTTTATCAACAGCACGTTTTACAAGCTGGTTAATATGGCCCTTCACCAGATCATCGGGATGTTTGTCGTCGCTGCAAAACAGCACTTTGTCGGCATGTTCTTTCATCAGATCAATCAGTGCTTCAAAGTTTTTGGCCGCACTGCCTTCGCGAATCTGGATTTTCATGCCATACTGAATTTTATCCAATGCTTCTTCCATCGTAAAGCATTCATGATCAGTGGTTATTCCTGCTTCAATATATTTTCGGGCTTCTTCACCTTTCAGGCCTGGTGCATGTCCATCGATGGGTTTGTTGTGTTTTTTGGCCACAGCCAGTTTTTGCATCACCATTTCGTCCTTAAAAAGCACGCCCGGATAATTCATCATCTCAGCCATGTATTTGATCTCTGGCCGCGAGAGCAAGGCTTCCATTGCATCAGCACCCAGATTGGCTCCGGAAGATTCAAAGCCAGTGGCCGGCACACAACTTGATGCGCCGAAGTAAAACTTAAAAGGCACCGTTTTTCCATTGGCTATCATGAAATCAATTCCTTCGATTCCCAACACATTGGCAATTTCGTGTGGATCGCTAACAGTAGCAACGGTTCCATGAATCACCGCCAAACGGGCAAACTCCGAAGGCACAAGCATGGAGCTTTCGATGTGGACGTGGGCATCGATAAAACCCGGAAGTATATACTTTTCAGCTGCCGAATCGGCTTTTGTGATGGATTGAATCTTTCCGTTTTCAACTTTTATAATTCCCGGAAAGATTTCTTTTTTATGCAGATCAACGATCTGACCACTTAAGGTGAAGCTATTTGCTGACATAATACAGTTTTTTACAAAGATAATCCAATTGGGTTTGCCTTGCTAAATCAAAAGCGATAGCTCAGTCCCGCATTGATGATTCCTTTGGCACCAAAGCCAAGCTCAAGCGAGGCACCAAAAGTATTTCCAACCCTGGCTCCGATGGCATTTAAATGGAAATTAAATAGCACATCCGATGCTTTTCCATCAGTTAATTTTGGGTCATCTGATTTAAGTTGTTGCTCCCAGATGGTAAGTCCAAGGCCTACTCCTGAATATAGCCGTATCCAATTGGCTTGTACAAATTCATAACTGATTTGTGGAAGTATTGTATAATAGTTATCTGTAATATCACCCACTTTATTGCCCGTAAAAAACACTTCCTTGTCAATTTTTTGCAGGCTTAACAAACCTCCAATCTTAAGCCGATCTGATGGAGAGTGCCAGTATTCCAATCCAATAGCACCCAGGCTTGTGGCATCATCTGTCGAATAACCACCTATTGTAATAGTACGGACTAGTAAATCCTCAAAAATACTACCTATATCCGCAGTGGTTAATAAACCGAGATTCGCCCTGACTTCGTTGTTTTGTGCATTCAGCTGCGACACAAAGCAAATTACTACCAAACTAAGTAAGAGTTGTTGTTTCATAGTATTTGATTATTGTTGTTTTTTGAAATGAACTTTTAGCAACTACTTTTATTGGTAACCAATGAGTTTTTGAAGAATGCCTGTCGTTGAAAAACCCTCTACCAGCTCAATGGTCTCAACCTTTCCGCCTTTGGCCGTAACAATATCATAACCCACAACTTCTTCTGCTTTGTAATCTTTTCCTTTTACAAGGATATCAGGCTGCACATGCTTGATGAGTTCGTAAGGTGTTGACTCATCAAATAAAACGATTGCGGTAGTAAAATTCAGGGCAGCAAGCAACAAGGCTCTGGATTGCTCGTCCACAACCGGCCGTTTTGGCCCTTTGATGCGACTTACTGACGAATCGGTATTAAGTCCTACAATCAGCACATCGCCTAGATCGGCTGCTTTGGAGAGATATTCAATATGACCTCTGTGAAGGATATCAAAACAGCCATTGGTAAATACGATTTTCTTATCCTGAAACCTCCAAAGGGAAAGCATATTTTCCAGTTTTGCAGGCTCAAGGATTTTGTTTTGAAGAATTTCCAGCTGTGTCATTGCTTGGCTTTTTGTGG
>JAQVGO010000118.1 GCA_028696715.1 Bacteroidales bacterium | reverse complement strand
CTGCGACTTGAGATGGGAAATCAATTGGGTTTGCGCGATTCAAAAGTTTTCAAGCCTTTGTGGGTTACTGATTTTCCATTGCTGGAATGGGACGAAGATACGCAACGCTTTTATGCCATGCATCATCCATTTACTTCGCCCAAGCCGGAAGATATTACTTTGTTGGATAGCAATCCTGGTGATGTGCGCGCTAATGCTTACGATATGGTAATCAATGGGGTGGAAATTGGCGGAGGTTCAATTCGTATTCATGATCGTGAATTGCAGCGTAAGATGTTCAGTATTTTAGGATTTTCGGACGAAGAGGCTCAGAAACAGTTTGGTTTCCTGATGAATGCTTTCGAATACGGCGCTCCTCCTCATGGTGGTATTGCGCTTGGCTTTGATAGGTTAACGGCTATGTTTGCAGGCCTCGACAGTATTCGGGATGTGATTGCTTTCCCAAAAAATAATGCTGGCAGGGATATGATGATCGATTCGCCTTCGACCATTGCTGATGCACAACTTGAAGAGCTTTACCTGCAATTGAAAAAATTAGAGCATTAACCGAAACTTTTGGTTAAAAATTCAATTCCCGTTTCAGGTCTTTGATTCGGCTTTTGCTTACGTTTACCTGATTGCCGTTTGATAGGATAATCACATAGCTTTCCTTGCCGTATTGTTCCATCTTTTTGATGTGTTTAATCTGCACAATATTGGAACGGTGGATGCGTATAAACTGCTCGGCAGGAAGATGTTGTTCCATATAACTCATGGTATCTTTTTTCATGAATCTTCCCTCGGGAGTATGGATCATCACATAATCATCCTGGGCTTCGAGTTGGATGATATCTTCGATGGGAATCACATGAATCTGCGTACCATTCTTTACAACGATTCGTTCCAGGGTATCTTGCTGTTCATGCAAACTGTTAACCAGTTTTTTTACGGTTTCATCTTCTTTCAAGGTATGCCTGAAGCGTTCTACAACCTTATCAACGGCTTGATGTAGCCGGTCTTTTGAAAAAGGCTTAAGCAAATAATCCACCGCATTCATTTCGAAGGCTTTGATGGCGTATTGGTCGTAGGCTGTAGTGAAAATGATTTCAGGCAAGTCATCATCCAGCAATTCCAATAGTTCAAATCCTGTTAGTTTAGGCATTTGAATATCCAGAATCACCAAATCGGGTTTGTTTTCCTGTATGCCTTTCAGGCCGCTGAAGCCATCAGCAAATTCTGCAATGATATCAATATTTTTATGATCGCTCAAAAACCTTTGCAGCAACATACGTGCAGGAGCTTCATCTTCGATAATAATGGTTCGTAGTGCAGCTTTCATGGTTCTGTTTTTAAGTTATAAACTTAGTATTTTTTGTTTTTTTGAATTGGGATGCGCAACACTACCTCAAAAGATATCTTTTCGCGTTTGATTTCGAGCAGATCGGCACGTTGATAGATCAGTTCGAGTCGTTTGCGGATATTTTTTAACCCGATACCTTCCCCCTTGGGTTTTGCAGCATCCGGATCAAAATCGTTTTGGATGTGTAGTTCTATAAAATCTTTGTTTGGTTCGCAACGCAATTCAACCAGCACTTCTTCGGTGCTGTGATACACCCCATGTTTGATGGCATTTTCGAAAAGCGGTTGCAGAATCATATTTGGGATATCAGACTGCAAACAGGCTTCCGGAACATATTTCTGAAATTTAAGTCGGTGACCAAAGCGTACTTTTTCAATATCCAGGTAGCGTTCGATATTTTCCAGTTCTTTTTTGAGGCTGGTGGTTTCATTGCGATCATGACTCAGCGAATAACGCAAAAAATCGGAAAGTTTAATTACCATTTCCTGGGCTTTTTCGGGGTCGTTCATAGTAAGTGAGCTAATCGAATTGAGGCTGTTGAACAGGAAATGCGGATTGATTTGCGATTTAAGGGCATTAAGTTCGGCATCACGTACCAGGCTGTTGAGCTCGCTTTCGACACGCATTTTCTGTTGAAGATCTTCATAATACAACATCATATAGTATATCAGGATGAAGATGAGGTAAAAAAACGCACCAATCACAGCGCGCCAGGGCAGTGAGATGTAAAGAAATTCGAGGTAAGCTTCGTTGGTGGGTTCCAGGGCCTGCATCAAAAAGTATCCACTCGTGAGCCAAATGGCAATAGTGACAATTCCAACAAGCATATGATTGATTATCAGATCAAACTTGCTCTGCTCATCTTTCATATTAAATCTCAGCACATACCAAATATTAAATCCAATCAGGGCAAGTAAGCCATTGAAAACAACTGCATCATTCAGGCTCGAAACCAAACTCAGCTCCTGGTAATAATTGAGAATGGCCGTTTGGATGAGCATCAGCGACACCCAAACAGCCAGATATATGATGAGGTAATTGCGGTTTTTTATAAATGGATTAAGCATAATAAAATCCGGTAGTTGTGTTGGTTAATGCTTTCAGCATGACGTTTTTGTGCTGAAAAAGTTACACCTAATAACTTTTAAGTTCTAGGCCTCCAAAAATAACAATGCCTTTTATTACAATGGTTTTGTCTGTTTCCGCATTGGAAATAGAGAGTCTTTTATCGCTGAAACCGCCAAGTATTGAAACCACTTCTGATTTCACTTTCCAGCCTTCGGGTACGATGAGGTTTGAGCCTCCAAAAAGGATAAAAGTATCAATCACACATCCATCGGGCGAAAGCTTTGCTGCTTTCATATCTATGTCGCCACCACCAAATATCGCAGTGATTTTTCCTCCCTTAAAATTTTCGGAAGTTACCCGGGTGTTGCCACCGCCAAAGATGGCCATCTCGTCGATATACTCATCCGGATTGGTGTAAGGTTTGTCGCTGGCATTAAAAACATGCTGTCTGCCTCCGCAATGTTTTTTTTCATCGTTGCCATCGCCACGGCGTGTAAGGATAATCAAACCAATACCGATCAGCAGGGCCGGCCAGAAGATTGTACTGAACCGGATTCTGTAATCCATCAATTCGGGCAACCAGAATAAAACACCCAAACTGATTAGGATAATTCCGGTAGTGCGATTTTGTTTGTTTGCTAAGGTGATAATCCCGATACCGATCAGCAGGGTTTTCCAGCTGATTAGATAATGACTTAAATTATAGGAGATTAAATCGAGTTGGTCGAGCAGCAACAATCCGCCAGCCAAAATTAGAAGCAGGCCGGCTACAACGCGTCTGTCGAAAGATGAGGGTTTAGTTTCCATGGTATTTTCGTTTAAAATTTACTAAATCAATTTTTAGCGAAAATACAACAGCCATATAGCCAACTCAATTAATAATAGGTCAACAGCAGAATTTCATCGGTGAATGGCGGAATTATTCCAGTAAAAAAAACGAGCAAATCAAACTTATCCGCAATGAAAATATTTGCTCACAAGCTGCATGATTTTACCTTCATCATTTTCCATTTCTTTCCGAAGATTTTTATCCTCGAAAGCTTTCAGGTTTTTAATGATAAAATGCAGGATGTTTTCCGAAAACACACCATTCTTAACATAAAAATCCAGATGTTTCTCCAGTGCTTCGGCCGACTCTACGCAGCTGGTGGGCAATTGTTCCAGTTCTGCTTGTTTGTTTTTATGTTTTTCGTCAAAAATATTGACATCAACATAAGTCTTTTCAGCAAACTCCAGCGCACCTTCCATGGTGAGGCCGTGATGAGCCGCTACTGTTAAACCCGCCATAAGCAGATAAATATCGGCCGATCCGTCAGGAGCTCTGAACTCGACAGTTTGCTTTTGCGTAAAATCAATGCTCACGGGTTTCTCTTGTGGGTTGGCATCGGCTATCATATCAGTGGCAGCAGTCCAGCCCAGAGGTACACGTACCAATACCGAACGGTTGCGATCGCCCCAGCAGATGTTGGTAGGTGCTTCCTGATGTGGAACCAGTCTGAAATAGGAAGTTGGAATGGCATTGCCAAAAGCTGTAAGTGAGGCGGCCAGCTTCAGGTATCCGGCGATAGCTTTTCGTGCCTCCTTACTAAGGTGGCCGTCTTTCATCATGATGTTTTTTCCGTCTTTCATCAGTCGGGTGTGCACATGCATTCCGCTGCCAGCCTTGCCAACGGTGATTTTAGGGGCAAAAGTTATGGTAACGCCATAGCGATAAGCCAGTTTTCGCATGATCCATTTTGCCACGATTAATTGATCCGCAGCATCTTCAACATTTGTCGGGAGAAATTCTATTTCATTTTGTTCGTAGTTCATGCCATTAAGCGAGAAGTTACCCACTTCGGAATGACCATATTTTATCTGACCGCCGCTTTGGGCAATCAAACGCAGGGCTTCACGTCTGAAATCGCCATATTTGTTGAAAGGAGAAGATTCGTGATAGCCTTTTTGATTGACGGCAGGATAAAGCTCCTCTTCTTCGGCAATGATGTAATATTCGAGTTCGCCCATGGTTTCAAAATCGAGGCCTGTTTCGGCTTTGAGTACCCGATGTGCTTTTTTGAGGATATATTCGGGCGAGCTTTCGAAGGGTTTTCCATGGCGGTCGTAAAAAGAACAAAGCAAGTCGAGCGTGGGCACCTCAGTAAATGGATTCACAAAGGCAGTTTTGTATTTCGGAATTACGTACAAATCACTTGAGCCTGCTTCCACAAAAGGAAACAAACTTGAACCATCAACACGTTCGCCTGATAGTAGCAGGCTTTCGAGATGTTCGCGGCTGTTGATGATAAAATTGAGTGTCTTTAAACGTCCATCCCATGCAACATAACGAAAATTGATCATCTCAATATCATTATCTTCTATAAAACGGATCAGATCGGTCCGTGTAAACTCATGTGCAGGCTTGTTCAGATATTGTACCAAAGGATTTGGGTTCATTGCCGTGAATTGATTCATAATTAAAATATTTAGTGCTTCAATAAGTTTACAAACTTACTAAATGTGTTGTGATAAACAGCTGAAAACAGCGTGCTATAAGGCCTATTTATATCTGGTTCAAATAAGGATGGAGTGGCCGGCTAGATATACATTTTAAGTACAAGATATTGTCTTAATGTCATTTTTTATACTTTTACGGATTCGGCTTCATTAACCGAACCGCTAATTATAATATTCCTGAATATTGTTGATCAATTGAAAAAAAATTCCATGAAGACCTTTTTTATTTTAATTTTCAGTCTGTTGTTCTGTAGTTTACAAGCACAACAGGAAACTTATCAAAGAGTGCAAATTGATTTGAACGAAACCAGCCTGCACGAGATTGCATCGCTTGGTATTCCGCTTGATGCAGGCACACTCAAGCCAGGTTATTTTGTTGAGCTCGAATTGAGCGCAAGCGAACTTGAAAGCCTTCGGGATGCCGAAATTAATTATACCGTGCTCATTGAAGACCTTGTTAGTTTCTATAGCGAAAGAAACATGGCGGATACTCACACCCGAATTGTACGCAATCCGGCGGATGAGTTTCCGGTACCCGAAAACTGGGAGTATGGCTCTATGGGAGGGTTCTATACTTATCAGGAGGTGCTTGATAAACTCGATTTTATGGCCGCTCAATGGCCTGATTTGATCACCGTAAAAGCTCCTGTAAATGAAGACTTGCTAACGCATGACGGCAATCCCATCTGGTGGGTAAAAATTAGTGACAATCCTAATGAGAGTGAGGATGAACCAGATGTTTTGTACACGGCACTGCATCATGCACGCGAAGGAATTGGGGTGCAACAAATGATGTATTTTATGTTGCATTTGCTCGAAAATTATGAGACAGACGAGCGGATTCAGGCAATCGTTAATAACCGTGAACTTTATTTTGTGCCCATTCTCAATCCGGATGGATACCTTTATAATGAGCAAACTAATCCCAACGGAAATGGTATGTGGCGCAAAAACCGCCGCAATAACGGAGGATCGTGGGGTGTGGATATCAATCGTAATTATGGTTTTATGTGGGGATTGGACGATAATGGCTCTTCTCCCAATCCGAGCAGCGAAACCTATCGTGGCCCGGAGGCTTTTAGCGAACCTGAAATTCAAAATATTAAGCAATTTGTTGAGGAACACGAATTTATGATTGCCCTCAATTACCATTCCTATTCCAATCTGCTGCTTTATCCATGGGGTTATACAAACGCACCCTGTCCTGATGACGCCATTTTTTATGCTCATGCCACGCTGATGACACGCGACAATAGGTATGTTTACGGCCCTGGAAGTTCAACCATTTATCCTACCAATGGTGGCTCGGACGACTGGATGTATGGCGAAACAGAAAACAAAAATCAGGTTTTTGCCTACACACCCGAAGTAGGTGGAAGTGGTGATGGTTTTTGGCCTTCAACTAATCGTATCATTCCACTCTGCCAGGAAAATATGATTCAAAATTATTATGCCGCCTTTTTTTCGGGAGACTATGGAACGATCACCGAAACCAGCGGTCCGGTTATTTCGGAGAAAAGCTTTTATCTCACCTTCGATTTGCAACGCCTTGGATTTAGCGACACAGAAAACTGGACGGTAAGTGTTGTGCCAATCAGTGAGAATATATTCGAAACAGAAGAACCCGTATCGATAGGTTATCTCGAAATTCTTGAAACGGTAAGTGATTCTATTGCAATTACTTTAGACCCCGACATTATGAGTGGTGATACCCTTCGATTTTTGATTCAACTGGACAATGGCGAATTTGTTACCACTGATACATTGGTAAAGTATTATGGAACAACTTCGGTGATTTTTGAGGACGATTGCGAAGATTTTGACAATTGGACCAGCTCGAAATGGGACAATACAACTTCGGATTTTCATTCACCAGTTGCCTCTATAACAGATTCGCCCAGTGGTAATTACAGTAACAATGAAAATAATATCATCACGCTAAACAATCCCATCGAAATTCCAAATACCAGCATGGTTTTGCTCCGCTATTGGGCTAAATGGGAGATAGAATATGATTGGGATTATGTGCAGCTGCAATTACGCGAGAATGGAATTGGAAGCTGGGTTGCACTCGAAGGTAACCACACCCGTGCAGGCTCTAATAATCAGGCAACCGGTGAACCTCTTTACGATGGCAATCAGTCGTGGGTGCACGAAACAGTTGATCTTTCGGCCTATGCAGGAAAAAGTATTGAGTTGCGATTTGTCCTGCGAAGCGATAGTTATGAAACCGAGGATGGTTTCTATTTTGATGATATGGAAGTAATCATACTGGACATTGAAACAGGAATCGATGCAGTAAACTCTAATCTTCAAAAGTTTAGCTTTTACCCCAATCCGGCAACTGACCGAATCACCCTATCCACCAATCGGATAACAAACGAAACTTGCAGCATTCAATTGATGGATTTGAGTGGGCGGACAGTACAACATTGGCAGATGCCAGCCGGTCAAAGACAGTTTCAGCTTTCGTTGGCAAGTTTACCCTCCGGAACCTATTTGTTGCAAATTGAAACAGCCGGTTTTGTTCAAAGGGAAAAAATAACCCTGTACTAAAACAGATTTGTTGATAAACTGATGTTGAGCAGAGAAATGGACAAAAATC
>JAQVGO010000117.1 GCA_028696715.1 Bacteroidales bacterium | reverse complement strand
GCTTGCTTGTGAATTTGGGGTTTGGGTTTTAATCAAGGCCGGAAGGCCGCTTTTAAAAAAAGGCTGTTTGCCTCCCCCAAAAGGGTTCAGCGAAGCTAATCCCCCGTCAAAACCGCAAGCTTGCTTGTGATTTGGGGTTTGGGTTTTAATCAAGGCCGGAAGGCCGCTTTTAAAAAAAGGCTGTTTGCCTCAAACATAGCAAATCCTCTTCCAAAAGTCAGGCCTCCTATTATTGTAATTCTCACTAAAATGAAATCTTAATAATAATCATTAAGTAATTAGTTTGATTTATGGCTAGTAATTAATACTTTTACTCCAAATTTGGAGAATGTTGAAACATCTTGCTTTCGTTATACTACTGTTGCTCAGTTGTGGTAATACTTATGCTGACGTACAGCCTGCTCAAATTGACAGTCTTACACAACTCATTGGGAAACAAAATGGTCGCGAACGGATAGAAACACTTATACGTCTTTCGGAGATTTACCGAAAAATTTCTGTTGAAAAAAGTATGGAAGCCGATAGCAGTGCCGAAGCTTATGCCAAACAACAGGGACTGGATAATATGAAAGGAATAATCCTGCTCTCGATGGGAAAGACATCTTCTATTTCAGGTGATTACGAAATGGCACTGGATTATATGAAACGGGCAGAAAAAGCCCTGAAATCGACAAAAAACTATACCGAGCTGGCACGAACCTACATCAATATGGGACTGGTGTATAAAAATCTGTCTGATTATGAAGCGTCAATCAGCTATTTTGATCAGGCTCTGGAACTGGCATTCGAACATGAGCTAAAAGATCAGGAAGCTGCAGCAGCTGCCAACAGAGCCACTGTGTATTTTACGACTGGCGATTATCAACAGGCACTCGAAAGTTATCAGAAAGCTATGAGTGTTTACGAAGAAACCAAGGATTCGCTTCGCTTTGCCAAGATGCTTATGAATATCGGGCTGGTTTACTGGCAATGGGATAAAAATGATCTCGCCCTCGAAATGCAACTGAAGGCTAAAGAGGTTTTTGAACAAAAAAAAGATTTTGTGGAGCTTGGCAGGGCCTATAATAATATTGGAAAGATTTATTATCAGCACCTCAACGACACCACCCTCGCCCTGGAATACTATCAAAAATCACTCGAAATGCGCGAGAAATTGGGCAACCAGCTTGGAATGGCAATTGTTTTGGCTAATATTGGCAATATCTATCGGGATAAAAATCAGATGGAAAAAGCCTTTGAAAACTATACTAAATCGCTCAATATCAGCCAGTTTATTGGTTATCGCGAAGGTGTAGCCCTAACCTCCTATTATATGGGCATGGCTTACCAAAATAATGGCCAGTATCTGGAATCAAACCGCATGCTCGACACCACCCGAAAGGTATCAAAATCTCTCGGTTTAACTTCTTATGAGGTATTGATAAATGAAGCTAAAATAAACAACTACAAAGCTTTAGGCGATTATGAATCCCTTTTCAAAGAGTTTGAGTTTTACGATCAGAAACATGCTGAGATGCGAACAGAGCTGACCACTTTAAAATACAAACTAAATGCTAACCAGGAGCAAATTGCATCTTTGGATGATGAACTTGAAAAAAAGAATCAGCTGATCAATGATCAAGCCAGCTTATTGCTGATGTACAGGATACTGCTCCTGTTTGCCCTGCTGGGACTAATCGTAATTGGAATCAGGCATTTTCGTAAAAGTAAAAGCTAATAGATGAATGGATTACATTTTAATCCTTCTATCAAAAAAGTCGAAATTCTGTCAACTCCCCTGATTTATTTGCGAATCTTTTAAGTAGGATGTCCAGCTCAGGCAATCTTAGCTTATTTTTGCCCTAAATTCTCATTTATGTTTCTCTCCATCATCCTGCTTTTGCTTGGCTTGCTATTGCTTATCAAAGGAGCTGACTGGCTGGTTAGTGGTGCTTCGGCAATAGCGCGTCATTTCAAGGTTTCCGATCTGGCTATTGGACTCACCATTGTAGCTTTCGGCACTTCGGCCCCCGAACTGGTGGTAAACGGTTTTGCAGCCTTTGAACAAAGTTTCGATCTGGTGTTTGGCAATGTGATTGGCAGCAATAATTTTAATCTTTTCCTGATTCTGGGAATCACTGGCTTGATCAGCCCCTTAAAAGTTCAGTCGAGCACCGTTTGGAAAGAAATACCACTTTCGCTCTTTGCTGCCGTGCTAATCCTGGCACTTGCCAATAACTGGATTCCCTTTGGAACACATGGTGTTTCAAGAATTGAAGCAGGCTTTTTGCTGCTTGTTTTTGTTGGATTCCTGTATTATGTTTTCAGTCAGCTGAAACGTGACGATACGATGCTATCGACTGAGGGTAAAACACTTAAACTAAATAAAAGCTTTTTGCTTGTCGTAATCGGATTGAGTGGACTGATCATTGGAGGAAAACTTGTTGTTCAAAGTGCAACCGAACTGGCACAACAGCTCGGGATATCCGAAAAAATCATTGGACTAACCATTGTGGCTGCCGGCACCTCACTGCCCGAGCTGGTGACCTCTGTGGTGGCAGCTTTCAAAAAGAATAATGATATCGCTGTTGGCAATATCATAGGCTCCAATATTTTTAACCTGCTTTTCATACTTCCTGTCAGTGCTTTAATCAGGCCTCTGGAGTATCACAATACATTTAATATTGAATTTTATCTTCTGATTGGAGGCACAGTTTTACTTTTCGTGGCCATGTTCACCGGAAATAATAAAAAACTGGACCGTTGGGAATCAGGGCTCTTAATACTTTTATACCTGATTTACGCCTTTACCATGATGTCGTAAGAAATAGCACAATACAAAAAGAGCATTTTCTCTTGAATTTGAATTGAAATTTCTGGTTATTTCACAGATTTACTGCATATTGTTAGAGCCTGTCAGTTGAATTATCTTACTCATATGAACATTTTTTTTGTTTTCCTGGATTACTAAAACAAAAAAAAACAATCTTTGTGGTAATCTAAAAAATCAAAAGCGATGAAACTACTTAAAAAAATTATACTTGTAATTGTTGCGATTATCTTGATTTTTCTGGTGATTGCACTTTTCGTTGATCGTAATTATTCTGTTGAAAGAAACGTAATAATTAATAAGCCAATTGCTGAAGTATTTGATTATGTAAGATACCTCAAAAATCAGGATAATTTCAGTAAATGGGCTATGATGGATCCGGAAATGCAAAAATGGTATCACGGAACGGACGGACAGCCCGGATTTGTATCAGCCTGGAAAAGTGAGAAGAAAAATGTGGGAGCAGGCGAGCAGGAAATCCTTCGCATTGAGGAGGGTAAACGAATTGATTATGAATTGAGATTTCTGGAGCCTTTCGAGTCGACCCAACAAGCCTACATCACAACAACAGCAATCGACAGTATGCAAACCCGGGTTGCGTGGGGTTTTAATGGCCATATGGCTTATCCTTCCAATCTGATGTTATTGTTCATGGATTTTGAAGAGATTGTAGGTGATGACTTTCAAACAGGTCTCGATAAGCTGAAAAACGAACTGGAATAAGCACTTTGTGAATTATAATGATAGGTGTAAACTACTGAATAATTGTCTTTTAATTATCTGACAAATCATTTCAGTTTATGTCTGTTAAAATCTCATTCCAATTTTTAGCGGTTTTCATTTTCACGGGCTTTTTGCTTTCCTGCAAAAAGGACAACATTCAGAAAAAGTCATTAATCGCAGGCGACACAACAGATGTAGCCGTTTACAAATCTTTTAATCCTCCGCTTGAGTTCGAATTAATTTGGGATGAGCAAAACCTTTATGGTAATGCAATTGATTCATTGGATGTAAATCAAGATCAACTTGCTGATGTGTTTTTCCGCCTTGTTTTGCTCAATCCTGACAGTCTTCATCTGCTCAACGGAGAGATGCCCAATCCTTTTCCTTCGTTCCATATTTATAGCCATGATTCGGTTTTTGAAACCGCTACAACAACTGAAACTGTATATGTTGGATTAGGAACTACAACAAATTTTTATTGGGTTGATACCTTGAATGGAGGGCAAATTATTGATGAAACACTGCAGTGGAGGCCGGCAAATACTTGGGGCGAAAAACTTTGGAGCGAAAATCCGGTGAGCATGCTTTCGAATGGCCCCTGGTTCGAAAAAAACCAGCCCGCTTTTCTGGCTTTCAGGATCAGGGGAGCTATGGGCTGGATTAAAATAGATACTTACCAAACAAATAATCCAAAGATTATTGCTTTCGCTCTGCAATCGCCATAGCCTGCGAAAAGAAACAGCTCAAATGCTACCTTTTACAATAAATTTGCGATTCAAATGTTTGCTTACTGGGCAACTAATTTGCTGTACACAAATAACCATCTTCTATTTATGGTAACATACGATAACTTCATATTAAACAACGGTTTACGTTTTTATATACTGCACGATCCCACCACACCCATGGCAGCAGTGAATATACTTTATGATGTTGGAGCCCGCGATGAAAATCCAAATCGCACCGGCTTTGCCCATCTTTTCGAACACCTGATGTTTGGAGGCTCCGTAAACATCCCTAAGTACGACGAACCGCTGCAACGTGCCGGAGGCGAAAACAACGCCTTTACTAACAGCGATATCACCAATTATTATCTCACCCTCCCCAAAGACAATCTTGAAACGGCCTTCTGGCTCGAATCGGATCGGATGCTCAACCTGGCTTTTAGCGAAAAAAGTCTGGAAGTTCAACGGCAGGTTGTTACAGAAGAATTTCGTCAGAACTACCTCAACCAGCCTTATGGTGATGTGTGGCTGCTGCTAAAACCGCTCGCCTACAAAGTCCATCCTTATCAATGGAATACCATTGGAAAAGAAATCAGTCATATAGAACAAGCTCATTTGCAGGATGTCAAGGACTTTTATAAAAGGTTTTACAATCCAAACAATGCCATTGTGGTAGTTGCAGGAGACCTAAAAACCAGCGAAGTGGAACGTCTGGCAAAAAAATGGTTCGGGCCCATTGAGGCCGGTGAAAACTACGAGAGAAAACTTCCGGAAGAACCAAAACAAACTCAGGCCCGCCGAATGGAGGTGAAGCGTGATGTGCCCCAAACAGCCATCTACAAAGCCTATCATATGTGTGGAAGAACTGACAAACATTTCTACGCCAGCGATCTGATTTCTGATCTGCTTGGTTCGGGTCAGTCATCCCGCCTTTTTAAAACCCTTGTAAGGCAGAAACAACTTTTTTCTGAAATCAATGCTTTTGTAACCGGCGATATTGATCCCGGATTGCTTATTGTTACCGGAAAAATCAACGAAAAAGTTACCATTTCTGAAGCTGAAGGAGCCCTGGAAACAGAAATCGAAAAGATGAGACATAAGGCTCCAACTGCAAACGAATTACGCAAAGTTAAAAACAGGGTGATTTCAGCCAATTCCTTTGGCTCACTTTCGGCACTCAACAAAGCCATGAATCTTGCTTACTATGCGCATATCGCAATGCCACAACTCATCAATACCATTACGCAGGAGTACGAAAAAATAAGGCCTGAGCATGTTTTACAAAATGCAACTGAAGTCCTGAATCCGGCCAACTGCTCCACTTTAATTTACGAAAGCCAGAAATCAGATTTATGAGAATACAAAACCCCGATAGAAAAACAGCCCCTGAAATTATCAGCTCCGACAGCCTGAAGCTGAGCGAACCTACAGCAATTAAGCTGTCGAACAATATGCCGCTCTATCTTTTTCCAAGCCCTATTCACGAAGCTTCACGCCTTGATATTGTACTTGAAGCAGGCAGCATCTGGCAACATAAAAAACTAACAGCCAGCACAACCATCAAAATGTTGCGCGAAGGGACAAGCCGTTTCAGCGGAGGCGAAATCTCTTCCAAAATTGATTATTACGGTGCCTTTCTCGATCTGCAAACAACCAAAGATACTGCCTGGATCAGCCTATACGCCATGCGCAAAAACCTGTACCGACTCCTGCCTATGATAAAAAGCATGCTCACCGAAGCAAGCTTCCGAAATCGGGATTTTAACTTGCTGAACAGCAGACAAAAACAATCTTTTTTGGTCAACAGCCAAAAACCTAAACAACAGGCACGTAATCATTTTAATCAATTACTTTTTGGAGCCAACACTCCTTATGGTCAGATTGCTGAATCAGCCGATTTTGACAAGTTGAAAAGAGACGATTTGGTAAAATTCTATCACGAAAAGATTTGTCCCGAACAAGCCTATGCTATTTTGGCAGGACCAATTGACGAAGAGCTTAAAAGTTTGATCGATGAATTTGTAGGTTTTGAATGGCGTGCCAAAGGTGTTAAGAATATGTTTAAGATGAATGCAACATTTAAACCAGGCTATCACCGTATTCTACGCAAAAATTCCTTACAATCTGCAATCGTTCTAGGGAAAACACTCATGCTCCGAAGTCATCCTGACTATATCCCGTTTTTGCTGCTCAATACTGTTCTGGGTGGCTATTTCGGATCGCGGCTCATGGCCAATATCCGCGAAGACAAAGGCTACACTTACGGCATCAATTCGCAGGTTGTACCGATGCGACATGCCACGGTTTTTATGATCAGCACCGAAACCGGAAGTACTGTGACACAAAATGCAATTTTAGAAATTAAACACGAACTGAAACAGCTGCGCGAAATACCTATCCCGGAGGAAGAACTACAACTGGTAAAAAACTACCTCAACGGAAGTTATCTCAGGGCTTTGGATGGTGTTTATAATCAGGCCGAACGCTTCAGATCGGTAAGAGATCAGGGCTTAGGAATGCAGTTCTATCTGAATAGCATCCAGCGTATTCAGCAAACGACAAGTGAAGAATTGCTTAACTTAGCACAAAAATACCTCGATCCGGAAAGCATGGTTACAGTTGTTGTAGGTGACGAAAAGCAAAAACACTGAAATGACCATTCAAAAAGTCATCGGTTTAATATCAATCATTTTATATTGGATTATCCCAAGTAGTATTCATGCACAAAACCCAATAATACTAAGCACAGATGTGGATGAAAATGGCCACGTTGAAATCAGGTGGGACATCCCTTCGGGAGATGAAAATGCCCGCTACGCCATTCAAAGATGGAACTACCTTAATACTGATGGCCAAGGATTTGATGCAGATTTAGTAATAATAGATGCCTCTGACAGATTTTATGTTGATCAGAATAGTCAGGCAAACACCCAAAAACAAATTTATTGGATTTATAATGAAGGAAGCCAGGCTTTAAAATCGGAAAAAATGCAAACCGTATTTCTCTATGAAGATATTGACTATCAGGAGTGCGATTTAACAAACACAATCAAGTGGACAGGCTTTTTTGACACCTTTAATCCCGTTTCCTACAAAATCTTATTCAGCACTGATGGTGGTAACAGTTTTACGCTACTTACCACCTTATCACAAAATGATCTTGAGCAAGTGGAAACGATTTCAACCCACGAAAACACTTCACCACATCAAACTCCAGTTTACGCCTACACCCACCAAGAACTCAATCCTGATCAAACTTATACCTACAAAGTAGAAGCTGTTTACGATATAAACGGCGAACGACAAACAAGTGGTTCAAATCTGCAATCACGCAATACACCGGCTTATCAGCGGCCTGATCCTCCAAAAA
>JAQVGO010000116.1 GCA_028696715.1 Bacteroidales bacterium | reverse complement strand
CTGCTCGACAAAGTTGACAATCTCATCATCGGCGGAGGTATGATGTTTACCTTTATCAAAGCAATGGGCGGTAAAGTTGGGAATTCACTGATTGAAGATGATTTGCTGGAAACGGCAAAAAATGCGGTTGAAAAAGCCAAAACCAATGGCGTAAAACTCTTAATCCCGACTGATACTTTGATTGCTGATAAGTTTGATAATGAGGCCAAACAGCAGCAATGCAGCGCTGATGAAATTCCGGATGGCTGGATGGGTTTGGATATCGGACCCGAAACCATCGAAGCCTTCACGCAGGTGATTCTGGCTTCAAAAACCATTTTATGGAACGGCCCGATGGGCGTGTTTGAGTTTTCCAATTTTGCTAAAGGAACCAGCAGTATTGCCCACGCCATTGCCAAGGCAACCTCAGCAGGTTGTTATTCATTGGTTGGTGGCGGCGACTCGGTGGCAGCCGTAAACAAATACGATCTGGCCGATAAGGTGAGCTATGTTTCAACCGGCGGCGGTGCAATGCTCGAATATATTGAGGGTAAAGAACTTCCTGGCGTTAAAGCAATTCTGGAAGGATAGTAAAACCAAAACATTTCATGAAAAATGGAGTAATCAAACTTTCCTTTTTTCATAAGATACGCTTTGCATTCAGAGCACTGGAGAATCGCAACTTCAGGTTGTTTTTCTTCGGTGCTTTGCTTTCGTTAATGGGCACATGGATTCAAAATCTGGCCATTGGCTGGCTGGTGTATAAGCTCACCGATTCAGCATTTTACCTGGGTTTGGTTGGCTTTGCCAGTCAGATTCCGGCGCTGATACTTACACCTATTGCAGGAGTTTATGCTGACAGGGTAAACAGACTTAAAGTGCTGATTGCCACACAAAGTCTGCCGATGATACTGGCGTTTTTATTGGCCGCTCTAACATTCTCTGGTCATATTACAGTAACAGCTTTAATTGTGATTGTCATCATCAATGGCATGGCAATCGCTTTCGATACCCCATTTCGTCATGCATTTTTGCTAGAAATGCTGGGCGACAAAAAGCTTATTCCCAATGCAGTAGCTTTGAATTCTATGCTGTTTAACACAGCACGTTTTATTGGCCCCAGCATTGGTGGCTTGCTGATTGCCATGTTTGGTGAGGCAGTTTGCTTTTTGATAAATGGAATAAGTTTTAGTGGCGTGATCATAGCGCTGCTCCTGATGAAATTGCCTGGTTTTGTGAAACCCACAGCACACAAATCAGTTTTCAAGGAACTGAAGGAAGGTCTGCATTATGCCTGGAATTTTCTGCCTACCCGCTATATGATCAGCCTGGCGATGGTGATTAGTTTTTTTGGGCTTCCGTTTCAGTCTTTTTTGCCTGTATATGCAGCAGACATTTTAAACGGCGACTCACAACTGCTTGGTTTACTCGTTGGTGCACTGGGAGCCGGAGCACTTTCGGGAGCCTTGTTTTTGGCATCGCGTAACAATATCAGTCGTTTGCCGCTTATGATTCGCAATGCTGCCTTACTTTTTGGCCTTGGCCTGATGGCATTCAGTTTTTCAAAACAAAGCTGGCTTTCGCTGGTGCTTTTATTTATTGCCGGTTTTGGGATGATTATCAGCTTTGTTTCGACTAATACTCTCTTGCAAACTGCAGTGGCCGAAGATCGTCGCGGAAGGGTATTGGCACTTTACAGTATGTCGTTTTTGGGTTTTACCCCAGTGGGAAGTTTGTTGTTGGGAACGATTGCCGAATACATTAGTGTGCCCTATACTACATTGATAGCCAGTTCAATCTGTTTGATTTATGCCGTATTTTATGCCACAAAAGCAAAGCTGGTGAAGCAACAAATTATGTGATTTACCACTTATTCCATCAGAAGATTATGCTGTTGAACCACTTCAGCATAGAAACAGCTTCTATTCGAATAGATCTTCCTTGCTCAATCCATTTATCGATTTCCTGCGTTCGAGCAAATAAAGGATGAAATGAATTATTAATATGATTCCCCAAAATATTGCTATAAGGTAAACAACCCTAAGGCTTTCATACTGTGAATTTAAACCCAATGAAAACCATAACATTGATATTGAGTTGAACAGGAAATAGGTTACAAAATGAAACCGGAAACCGACATCATTAAGCGGGATTGATTCATAGTCTTTTTTGCCAAAGTGCCAACCGATAAGAAAATTAAAGAAAAAATAAAATATAGCGAGTATCCAGACTAAATCAAAATAATTGCTTTCTAAACTGTAGCTCAAGCCATAGTGAAAAGCAATGGCACCTAAGAAAAAAGAAATCGCAAAATACATAAGGTTTGCTGTGAATGCTTTCATTTTTAATCCTCCTTATTTATTAGATTTTTGATACGTTTGTTAAAAAACAGATTGATATTTCTTTGGATGAAAGTATCAAGTAGGTCTAGACCTAATTCTGTTAAAAAGTAATATTTACGATCGGGTCCTTTGTTGCCTGATCCCGTTTCAAAATCAACAACACCGACATGTTTAAATTTTCTAAGCGTACGATAAAGGCTTTGACTTTCACATGTCATGGTGTTTTCTGATTGCTCTTCGACGAAAGTTTTTATTTCATCAACGTACTTTCTGCCGTCCTTTAGGGAAAGAAAAATCCATAAGGTCAATTGACCTTTTTTATATGTTTCTTCCCATGTAGCCAGTAACTCAGCTAAAAGATTGTTATTTTTCATGATCTATACTTATAGTATTAAACAACATATATAGTACAAAGGTAATACATTAAATCATGAAAAAGCAAGTAAAATCAAAAAAAGTTCAAATAGAAACATCCACTCTAATAAATTACCCGCCTACAAAGAAAAATTTTTGAACCGTTTACTTATAAAAGAGAACTAAAACCCTCAAAAAATGATGAATTTCGGTGGCAATTCTCTATTTTTACAGCAAAAATTCATCCAAATGAAGAAATTGTTATTTTTCCTGGCAGTGATTTTGCTGCCTTACTACGGATTGTTTGCCGGCGAGGGCATGTGGATCCCGATGTTGCTCAAGCAACTCAACGAAAAAGAAATGAAGGCAATGGGTATGCGCATCAGTGCCGACGACATTTATTCCATAAATAATACAAGTCTCAAGGATGCCATTGTGCTTTTTGGCCGGGGATGTACAGGCGAAATTGTAAGCGATCAGGGCTTGTTGCTTACCAACCACCATTGTGGATATCGCCAGATACAACAGCACAGCAGTGTCGAAAATGACTACCTCACCAATGGTTTCTGGGCCATGAGCAAAGATGAAGAACTTCCCAATCCGGGCCTCACGGTTACCATGATGAAAAAAATGGAGGATGTAACGCATCAAGTGCTCGAAGGCGTGAATGAAGAGATGACTATGGAAAACCGCAAACAGAAAATAAAAGAAAACTCCGATGCGCTGATCAAAAAAGCGGAGGAAGAATCTGGGTATGAGGTAACAATCAAAGATTTTTTTATTGACAATCAATACTATATGATTTATAATGAAATCTTTAAAGACATTCGGCTGGTGGGTGCTCCTCCATCCAATATTGGAAAATTTGGCGGCGATACCGACAACTGGATGTGGCCACGGCATACCGGAGATTTTTCTGTTTTCAGGATTTATGTCGATAAAGATGGCAAATCTGCCGAATACAGCCCTGATAACGTACCTTATCAGCCAAAGTCGCATTTACCAATTTCCCTGAAAGGAATTGAAGAAAAGGATTTTACTTTTGTATTTGGCTATCCTGCCCGCACCAGCGAATACCTGCCTTCGTTTGCAGTAAATTTGATCACCGAAGTAACCAATCCTCCCAAAATCAAACTACGCGAAACACGCCTGGATATTTTCAGTAAATATGCCAACAGCGACCCCAAAGTGCGTATTCAATATGCAGCCAAACATGCAGGCGTGGCCAATTACTGGAAAAAGATGATTGGCGAAAGTAAAGGAATTCGCCGCATGAATGGCATCGAACGCAAGCAGGCTTTTGAAGAAAAATTTATGGTCTGGGCTGATATAGTAAAAGGTAATTTTGGTGGTATAATTCCCACATTTGAAAAAAATTATGGCGAGATGGAGCCTTATAGTCTGGCTTCGGATTATGTACGCGAAGCCGGTTTGGGAATCGAATTGATCAGTTTTGCAGCACGTTTCAATAACCTGAGTGAGGTCAACAAAGAAACTTCTGACGAAAAAATTCAGTCGCTTGTAAAAGCAGCAGAAGGTCAGGTAAAATCATTTTTTAAAGATTATTATCAGCCAATTGATCAGGAAGTTGCTGTGGCACTTTTGAAACTTTACCGCGAAAATCAGCCTGCCGATTTCCGCCCTGAAGTGCTTAATCTGATCGATGAAAAATACAAAGGCGATGTGGAAGCTTTTGTAGAGATGCTTTTTGCTAAATCCATCTTTAATAATGAGGCCGCTGTAAACGATCTGTTGCGCAATTTTGATCACAGGTCAGTAAAAAAGATTCTAAAAGATCCTGCTTTTCAGGCTTATGAGAGCATGCGTGATTTTTACGAACAGAAAGTTGGTCCGCATTTGCAACGATTAACAGCACAAAACGACAGTTTGCAACGCATCTATATGAAAGCCCAAATGTTGATGCAGCCCGAGAAACGATTCTATCCGGATGCCAATTTTAGTTTGAGGGTAACCTATGGATTAGTAGAAGGTTATCATCCTGCCGATGCAGTTTACTATGATTATTTTACTACTTTGGAAGGCATCTTGGAAAAGGAAGACCCGAATATTTATGATTATGTGGTGGAAGAAAAGCTGAAAACCTTGCATTCCACAAAAGATTATGGCCCTTATGGCGATAAGGACGGGCATTTGCAGGTGGCTTTTGTGGCTTCAAATCATACAACAGGAGGTAATTCGGGCAGTCCGGTTTTGAATGCTGATGGGCAAATGATCGGGATCAATTTCGATCGCTGTTGGGAAGGCACCATGAGCGATTTGATGTACGACCCCGATATGGGTCGCAACATTGCTGTCGATATTCGTTATGTGCTGTTTATCATGGATAAGTTTGCCGGTGCAGGGCATTTGGTAGATGAAATGACGGTGATTGAATAAGGCAAAAAAAAGCAAGCTTATAGAAGGAAAAGCAACTGGTTAGAAAATCAATCGGTTGCTTTTTTTTAAGGTCAATTATTTCAACAGCTTATCCGACTTGGCCGAATATTTTGATTATATTCAGAAAATTAGGCCTAATTTAAGGATTGTATTCATAATATTCGGCCTTAAATTTGGAATTTTTATATGTTACTATTACTTTTGTTGTTAAATAAACGCACAATGATTAACAGATTTTTATTGAACAAAATAGTAACTCAGTGCTTCAATAACAAAGTAATTCTGCTGTTGGGTGCACGGCAAGTTGGGAAAACTACCCTATTGAAAATACTTGTAGAAAAACTAAAGGTAGAAACTAAATGGCTCAATGCAGATGAAGCAGATGTTAATAAAGAATTAGCCGCTGCCAATACTAGCACTGCGTTGATGCAAATCATAGGATCGGAAACTAAATTAGTCATTATAGATGAGGCTCAGCAGATCGAAAATATTGGATTAAAACTGAAACTATTGCACGATACAAAGCCCGACTTGCAAATAATTGCCACTGGTTCTTCTTCTTTCGATTTGGTCAACAGAACCAGCGAGCCATTAACCGGAAGGAAACGTACATTTTACCTTTATCCGATTAGTTATTCCGAATTGGTGGACACAACTAATAAGTTGGAAGTACGCCGTACCTTGAATACACGACTGATTTATGGGTCTTATCCCGAGGTGATTAACAATCCGGGCAAAGAGAAAAATATTCTTATCGAGTTAGCGCAGAGTTATTTATATAAAGATATCCTTCGGTTGGAAGGTATCAGAAAATCAGGTCACCTTGAGAAGTTACTTCAGGCACTAGCATTTCAGGTAGGCAATGAGATAAGTTATCATGAACTTTCAAGAACTGTCGGAAATATTGACAGTAGTACTGTCGAAAAATACCTTGACCTACTCGAAAAAACCTATGTAATTTACAAACTCCCTGCTTTTAGCAGAAACATGCGAAGTGAAATTAAAAAAGGCAAGAAATACTTTTTCTATGACAACGGGATTCGTAATGTATTGATAAGCAATTATGCTCCTACTGAATTGCGTTCTGATAAGGGAGCTTTATGGGAAAACTATTTACTCTCGGAAAGGATGAAATATAATCACTATGAAGAAAATGTACCTAATACCTATTTCTGGCGCACCCACGATCAGGCAGAAATTGATTATATTGAAGATCTGAATGGTGTGTTGAACGCCTTCGAATTCAAGTGGAAAGTTGGTAAAATTCGTTTTCCTGAATCGTTTTTAAATGCTTATCCCAATAACCAAACGCAAGTAATTAATCATGATAATTTTGAGTCATTCGTTGGAATAGCCTAAGAATTCGGAAAATTTTAAATCGCTTAATTTTGTTAAATTCCTACTCTGAATAACTTTTTAACATAAAAATTACCTCACACAAGTCTGCTGACGGTTACTTTTGTTTTATCACTAAAAATAGCTTCATGGATACTAGCACAAATTTAAATTTACCTGCCTCCGAAAAACCCCGCCTGGTAGTTATCGGGGGTGGTTTTGCTGGAATCACACTGGTTAAAGCGTTGAATAAAAATGACTTCCAGATTGTGGTAATCGATCAGAACAACTACCATACTTTTCAACCGCTTTTGTATCAGGTAGCCACGGGCGGTCTGGAACCTGATTCGATAGCCTACCCTTTGCGCAAATATGTTAAACGTTTTGGCAATTTGTTTTTCCGTTTGGCAGAAGTGCAACAACTTTTGCCTGAAAAGAAACAACTGATCACTTCTCATGGCACCTTGAAGTATGATTACCTGGTTGTTGCCACAGGTGCCCGTACCAATTATTTTGGGAATGCCAACCTGGAGCGCTATACCATGGGGATGAAGTCAGTTCCGGAAGCACTCAACCTCCGCAGTTTGATCCTTCAGAATCTTGAACAGGCCATCGTTACCAAAGACCCGCTGAAACGACAGGCCTTGATGAATTTTGTTATTATTGGCGGAGGTCCGACAGGAGTGGAGCTTGCCGGAGCCTTAGCAGAATTGAAACGATTCGTTTTCAAAATAGAGTACCACGATTTGAAAATGGATGATATGCAGGTTTTTTTGATCGAAGGGTCGCCGAAACTTTTGGGCGGCATGTCGGAAAAATCATCCAAACGTACTCTTGGTTTTTTGAAAAAAATGGGCGTGCAGGTTTTCCTGAACTGTCGCATCAACGATTACGACGGGCATAAAGTGGAGATTGAAAACAGCACACCTATTCCTTCTGAAAATGTGATTTGGGCTGCCGGTGTAAAAGCAGCACCAGTTGCAGGGATGGAGCAGGCTGCCACCGGACATGGCGGTCGCTTGCTAACGGATGAATACAGTAGTGTAAAAGGTTTTGAAAACTGTTTTGCCGTGGGCGATGTTGCTTTGTTGGAAGGTGATCCTCATTATCCAAAAGGTCATCCTCAGGTAGCGCCTGTGGCTATTCAACAGGCAGAGCTTTTAGCTAAAAACCTGAGCAGATTGATTCATCAAAAAGCTTTAAAACCTTTTCGGTACAGAAACAAGGGAAGCATGGC
>JAQVGO010000115.1 GCA_028696715.1 Bacteroidales bacterium | reverse complement strand
GCAGGCAATTTACACCGTTTGCTCAATGTTCCAAACAAAGGCTCTCACGCCCACTTCTTTGTTGATGGCATCGAGTTTTTTTACTGCATCCAAAACAGCTTCCACTTTTGCTTCTTCAATAACAATAAGCATTGCGCTGTTTTGTTCGGGCCAGGTATGGGTTCCCATTCTAGGTTCGCCATCCACCGAGCCTCTGCCCATAACAGAACCCCATTGCGTGAATCCTCTGATTTCGAGCTTGTCTAAAATAAACTCAACTTTTTCGGTATGTGCTTGGTTATATATTATAAATATTGCTTTCATGGTCTTTCTTTTTTTATTTGATTGAGGCGTACTATTCATTCAAAAACGAAAACTGAGCGCGTACCTGTTTTTGTTTATCACGCTCACCTCGTGTAGCAAACATTTTGTAAATAACAGGAACGATAACCATAGTAATTACCGTGGAAGCAATCAAGCCGCCAATCACTGATATTCCCATTGGGCTCCATATTTCTGAACCATCACCAGTGCTTAAAGCCAGTGGCAGCATCCCCAGGATGGTTGTAAAAGCTGTCATCAACACAGGACGCAGCCTGGATCGGCCCGACTGGGTGATGGCTTCATCCAGCTCAAAACCCCGGTCGCGCATCAGATTGATATAGTCAACCAGAACGATGGCATTTTTTACCACAATTCCTATCAGCATCACAGCACCCAAACCAGCAATAATACTCAAGGTGGTGTTTGTAATGAAGAGTGCGAAAATAACGCCCGAAAACGCAAACGGAATGGAAAACATGATGATGAAAGGCATTTTAAGCGATTCGAACTGTGAGGCCATCACCAGATAAACCAAAACCAACGACAGCATGAGCAGCAATCCCAAATCCATAAAACCTTCCTGTTGATCTTCGTAGGCACCACCAACTTCAACCATCACTTCACGCGGGAGTTCGATCTGATTAATCTTTTGTTGAATCTGTTCGGCCAGCACGCCCAGACTGATTTTATAAGGTGTTGCCGATACTTTTACCAGACGTTCGCGACGTTTGCGCTCGATATTGGGTGGTGAGTAATATTCAACCACTTCGCCTATCTCGCCAAGCCTGATGAATTGTCCTAAAGAATTTTGTAACGAGATATTCTCTAAATCCTGGATCGAATTCCTGAATTCCTCCTTAAACCGGATGACGATATCATATTCTTCACCTGATTCGCGGTATTTTGTAGCAGTAAGTCCTTCGATTCTATTGTAGAGGGCAGTACTTACCGAGGCCGTATTCAATCCGTTGGCAGCCAGTTTTTCACGATCCAGTTCAACGCGCAGTTCGGGTTTCTCATCTTCGCGGCTTATCGAAACCTCTCTGGCTCCAGCAATGGTTCTGATGCTGTCGGCCAATTGGTTTGCCAGTCGTGTGGTCAGGTTAATATCGTATCCGTAAATTTCGACATCAACATTATTACCACCCATCATGCCGGAGCTCCCGCTTTGCACGGTATATTCAATGATTTCAGGTATTTGTGAAAGCTCTTTTCGCACGGCTTCTTCTATGTCCCACACCGAGCGCTCACGTTCTTTTTGGTCAACAAGCCGAACATTATAGTTGATCACATTGGATCCTGTTGCCATAAACATCGACATAAAACCACCCTGATCATCGGCTCCGGCAGATGTTGCGATCAAATCTATTTCCGGAAATTTATTCCATAATATCTGATCTACCTTTCGGGCTATTTCTATGGACTGATCCACGCGGGTTCCGGATTTTAATTCGACAGCTATCGTAAAACGTCCTTCATCGGATTGTGGCATAAACTCCGATTGCAGGTTCGTGGCAAGCAGAATTGAAAGTACAAAAATTCCCAGCGAACCCAGGATAATAACCTTTTTATGATACAAACTCCAGCGGAGGGTATTTTCATAGAAGGTATCCAGCCTATCGAGCCAGGGCAGTATTAATCTGTCGTAGCTAAAACGACCAGGAGTTTTCTTCTTGGTTCTCAGCCTGAGCAGCTTTGAACTCAACATGGGTGTAAGTGTGATTGCCACCAGCGTTGATGTGGTTACTGTAATGGTTACTATCCAGCCCAGCTGACGAAACATTACGCCTGTCAAACCGGTGATCATGGTCATGGGGAAGAAAACCGCTACTACAGTAAGCGTGGTGACGATCACAGCGAGCCAAACTTCGTTTGTGGCATAGATGGCGGCTTCGCGCGGACTGCTGCCCCGTTCGATGTGTTTTGTGATGTTTTCGAGCACTACAATGGCATCATCCACCACCATCCCGATAGCGATTGATAGAGCAGAAAGTGAGATGATATTGATTGAGTTGCCAGAGATTTGCAGGTAAATAAAAGCCACGATAAGCGAGATGGGGATCGTGAGTACGATGATGAAAGTTGCCCTCCAGCGCCCCAGGAAAAACAACACAACTAGCACAACGAATATCAAGGCATACATCAAGGTGGTTGAAAGGTTGTTGATAGAGCCGCTGATGAACTCACTGGAGTCGAAAATTACAGAGATTTCAACATCAGAAGGGAGGCTGTTTTTGAGCACTTCCATGCGTTTGTTCAACTCCTTTGAAATGTTCACTGTATTGGCTCCCGACTGTTTCATCACCATCATGCGTACGCCATTCTTGCCATTGATCTTTTCATCCATGGTCATATCCCGGATTGAATCGCGAACAGTAGCCACATCTTTCAGGTATATGGCCTGACCATTGATGTTTCCGATAACGATGTCCCTGATAAAATCGGAGGATTTAAATTCGCCTTCCACACGCAAGGGATAATCAATCATGCCCATTTCGATATTTCCGGTTGGCAGGTTCATGTTTTCTGCTGCCAGGATATTGCCAATTTGTTCCACGGTCATATTGTAGGCTTCCAAGCGGTGTGGATCCAGTTCGATTGCCACTTCACGCTGTGGAGCACCAATCACCTGGATCGATCCAATACCATCCACCCGGTTGAGTGGATTGATCAATTTCTCTTCCAGAATCTTTTCCAGTCCTTCGTAGCTTTCATCAGCAGTGATGGCAAACATCTGAATAGGGAACATGCTGGTATTGAACTTGAAGATAACCGGATCGTCCACCTCATCAGGCAGTGTACGTGATACGGTTGAAATAGCATCGCGCACATTGTTTGCAGCCTCGCTGAGGTCAGTTTCAAATTCAAATTCCAACGTTACTATCGAAAGATTATCTCTTGATGTTGAAGTAATTTCTTTTAAGTCGTCAACTGTATTCAATGCATCCTCAATCGGCTCTGTTACATTGATTTCGATATCCTGTGCGCTGGCTCCCGGATAGGTTGTGAGCACGGTTATTGCTGGAAATTCAATCTCAGGATAGAGGTCAACCGGAAGTCGTGATACAGAATACAGACCAAACACAATCACTGCAATGAAAAGCATCAAGGTGGTGATAGGTTTTTTTACTGAACTGCCATAGATACTCATGTAGAATGTCTTTTAAAATTAGTAGCTTGGTTTATTCCATCAGGGTTACAGAATCGCCGGCCATCAGACGTGCTTGTCCGGCAACAATTAGCTGCATCCCTTCGCTGATTTCGGGTGAGATCACCTCAACTTTGTCGTTGATACGCTTCCCGATTTCAACCTCTATCTGTTTTGCTTTGCCCTCGTCATACACATAGATAAAGCGATTGTTGGTTCCTTCCTGTTTTACAATCGCAATGGCAGGCACAACAAGCGATTCAATCTCTTCGAGTTGTATTTCCAGGCGGGTGAACATTCCAGGGCGTAGCTCCTCATTGTGATTATCAATCTTTATCTCGGCCTTAAAAGTACGTGTTGCTTCGTTGATTGTGGGGTAAATGCGATAAACACTTCCTTTATAAATTTTACCCGGATAGATATCAGTCGTAAAAGTAGCGTCCATGCCCAAGCTAATGGCAGGAAAATAGCTTTCCGAAATATGCACAACGGCTTTCAGGTTTGATATTTGCTGAAGATTGACAATGGCAGCTTTGCCTGATGCTGTGTTTGGAGCTCCTGAATACACCTCGCCATCTTCGTAATATTTAGCGGTGATAATACCACTGAAAGGCGCAAGAAGGGTGGTGTTTTCTTTAAGGAATTTCACGTTTGAGCTGGCAAGATCAGCAGCCATTTTCGCCTGGTCGTACTGTTGTTGCGAGATGCTGTTTTGCTTAAGGAGTGTTTCCATACGCTGGAAATTTACTTTAGCATCTTCCAACTGCAACATGGCTTGTGTTAGTTGTGTGCGATCCATTTCGACCAGTACCTGGCCTTTTTTCACACGATCGCCCACTTCAACATGAATCTTACCTATCCTGCCTGGCTGTGCAGGTGCGGCATTTACCTCTTCGAATGGTATTAAAGTGCTTGTATATTTTGTTGTTCGCTGTACAACAGTTTTTTCAAGTGTGATGGTTTTTACGGGCCGGGCTGATTTGGCCTCCGTTTCCGGTTTTTGGGCTTCAGGGTTACAGGCCGAAAATGCGATTGACAGCCCTATCACCAAAGTTGTGATTTTTAATGTTTTCATAAATTTTTTACTTAAACTTATAATTGATTATATAATTTTTTCAGTTTTAGATGAGCCTGCATCAGTTCGATAGCCGCATTCAGGTAATTGCTTTCGGCTTCCAGAAAACTGGTGTTGGTTTGTGTGAGATCGAGACTGGAGATTAGACCCTGCCGGTATTTGTGCTGCATACTTTCGAGCACCCTTTTGGCAACGGTTACATTGTCGCGCTGGGTTTGATAGTTTTCAAATGCATTCGTGAAGTCGGTTCGTAACTGATTGTTTTGCAGCAATAATTGTTCTTCAACCATATCTCTTGAACGTTCAACTTTATCAAGTTCTATTTTGGCTTTGCTTAAATTTGCCTTGCGGATGCCACTTGAAAAAATTGGAATATTCAGATTCAATCCGGCAGCATTGTTCGGACTGATATCGAAGCCCGAAGTTTTTATCTTTTTTGTATAACTATAAAAACCAACCAGGGTAGGGGCATAAGCCCACTTTTCCATGTCAACCATTTTTTCCTGAAGATCGAGCTGGGTTTCAATCAGTTGAAAACTGACGTTATTGTTGAGATTGAATTCCTGAGTTAGAGAGTTTGTTGCTATAAGCTCGTCCAGGATTTGATCCATCGAACTTGTAAGTTCAATTTGCTGATCGAAGTTTACGCCCATCTGGTATCTTAACATATTGTAGCTCAACCTGATATTTCGATCCATGGATTTATGTTGATTCTCTAGCTGCGAAACACTGATACTGATTTGATCAACATCAGTTTGTTCGGCCAGCCCGGCTTCATACATATTTTGAGTATGCTGCTGAATGGCTTTCAGATTATCGATATTATCCAGCAGCACCTGCATGATTTCTTCGGAGGCAAGAATGAGCTGATAAGTATTAGCGACATTTTCTTTGACATCAAGTTCTGTTAAAACTACATTTTTACGAGCCAGATCCTGTGCGATTTTAGCCGTTTGCAGTCCCACCCAATACTGGCCGCCAAAGATCAGCTGGCTCAACTGAATTTGTGCATTCGACTGGTCTGTAAGCTTGATGGAGGTAGTGGCTGGTTCACCGGATCCTTGTAGCAATTTTAGGATTTCCAGGTCACCGGCATCCAGTAAGGTATAATCTATTTGTGGAGCATCGCCAGCTCCGCCTCCAAAACTAAAGGCAGCTTCGTAATTGAAGTTTGTCATATAATCCACGGTTCCGTCTATTTGTGGCAAACCTTGTCCGCGCGCCTGCTTGTATTGTTCAATGGCAATGTTAACATCCTGCCTTACATTTTCAAGTTCTTTGTTATGTTGAAGCGCGATTTCCTGTGCTTCTTCGAGGCTTATACTAAGCATATTTTCCTGCGCACTCAACGATGCAACAGCAAATGATGCAATAAGCATGAAAATGAAATATTTAAAGTTCATAATGTATTGTTAGGTTTTTAATTTTACGAACTGAAATTTGAAGAATTATGTCTGTTTAGGTATGCTTCTTTAAGCTGATCCAGACTTTCGATAAAGAATTCCATCATCTGTTTTATTTCTTTCAAAAACTGGTTGTTAGGCGCATTTGGATTTGCTTTTAAGGCCAGGATTTTACCTATATTTTCAATATTGAGTTGCATTTTTCTTCTGGATTCTTCAAAGATGTGATAAGGATCAACTCGCTTGAGACGGAAGTAGCGTTTGCGATCACCCGGAAATGTAATGTATTCAACATTATTGCGAAGTTGCAGCATTTTTAATGCCACGCTTGCTGCGCTTTTTGAGATCCTTAGTTCTTCAATTATTTCATCAAAAGTGAAGCATTCTTTGTCCATAATCATCAGCAGGGCAAGGATACGGCTGGCAACAGGTTGCATACCTTCCTTTTCATATTCCAGTCCGATGGTTTCGACCAATTGTTTTTGAAGTCGGATTCTTTCTTCAGTTGTCATAATAGAATTTTTTGCAAAAGTAAAAATATAATTAGTTCGCAACTACACGAACCAAAATATTTAGAAAAATTAACATAGTTCATAAAAAAAGCTGATCCGTTATCGGATCAGCTTTTTCTGTTCTAGGGCGAAGAAGGTGTCTATCTTTTAGAGGCTTCTTCAAAACGCTTTTCAACTTCTTTCCAGTTTACTACCTGCCAGAAGTTGCCGATATAAGAACCCCGCATATTTTGATAGCGAAGGTAATAGGCATGTTCCCATACGTCAAGACCAAGAATTGGAATACCTTGTTGTTCGGCAATGTCCATCAACGGATTGTCCTGATTGGGAGTGCTGCTAATAAAGAGTTTTCCTTGATTGTCAACAGACAGCCAGGCCCAGCCACTCCCAAAACGTGTAGCTGCAGCTTTTTCGAAACTTTCTTTGAAAACTTCAAAGGAGCCAAAGGTTTCGGTGATGGCTTTTGCAAGCGTACCTTCGGGTTGGCCGCCTCCGTCAGGCGACATAAGCTGCCAGAACATATCGTGGTTGAAGTATCCACCAGCGTTGTTACGCACTGCAGTATTGTATTTGCTCATGTTTGCAAATATTTCTTCGAGCGTCATCGCCTGCAGTTCGGTATTTTCGATGGCTTTCAAAAAATTATTGTAATAACCTCTGAAATGTTTGTTGTAGTGGATGTTCATTGTCTTGCTGTCGATTGCCTTTTCCAGGGCATCGTAACTGTAGGGCAGGGGATTAAAAGGGTGATTCACAATTTTTGGGTTTGCCGTATTTTTAGAATCTGACAACTTCTGAAGTGTTTGGGCATGCATGGTTCCAATTGAGAATATTGCAATAAGAATCAAGTATTTAATTGACTTTTTCATAGTGGAAATGTTTTTTGTTTGTGAAGCTTAAACAAGCAGACTTTGTGTATTGTTCATCATTTGACGAGATGATTCACCGAACTATATTTTATGTGTTCTGAATGGGGATTTTGAGAATCCTAATGGTTTTGATATTTTGTGCCTGATGTTTTAAAGATGTGTAAATGTTCACTATTGAACGATTTGATTTTTTTAAATTTGTAATCATGCTGTATTAGGTGCTCCGATTAAAATTATTTGTCGTATAAGTTGCTTTTAGTCAAACTGATAATATATGATCAGTCAGTATAGATCAAGATCAGGATTAGTGTTAAAAATATCACATTACTGCTTGATTCACTGGAATTATTTAGTATTTTTGTCCTCTTTCACTAACAGAACGAAAA
>JAQVGO010000021.1:20646-32954 GCA_028696715.1 Bacteroidales bacterium | reverse complement strand
ATTGAAGTTTATGCACAGGAAAATAAGCTGGCATGGCGAGAGGACAGCTCTAATCAGGAAACCAATTATTTAAGGAATAAGATCAGGCATGGATTGCTGAATGAAATTGCTGCCATAAATCCGGCTTATCTCTCAAAAATTGCAGCATCCATTGACATGCTGCAACGTGAGGAAAACTTGTACAGGCATTTGTTAGCAGATTTTTTTGGTAAAACCAGCGTTGAAGATAATTTATATTCGGTTGACAAAAACATGTTTCTGAATCATCCTGAGGGTTTGGCATTGCTCTATGAATACCTCAAAACTTTTGGTTTTAATTATGATCAGGCTGTCCAGGTTTTTAATGTCCTTGAGGCAGGTTCCGGAAAGCAATTTTTTTCGGCTTCATTCCAGGTTTTGATTGATAGAAATGAATTGCAGATCAGGAATATCGACGAGAGTAAAACAGAACAACAATTTGTTTTGAATGTGTTTGAGAAAGAGATTTTCCAGCCGATTCATCTGAAAATAGCGCAATTTGAATGGAAAGCTTCATCGGAGCTCATCAAAGATCCATCCTGTGCCATGATTGATTTTGACCAATTGCATTTCCCGCTGCACCTAAGAGCCTGGAAACAAGGAGACCGCTTTAGGCCGATTGGAATGAAAGGATCAAAATTGGTCAGCGATTTTTTCATTGACGAACAATTCAGTGTTTTTGAAAAGCAAAAAGTATGGCTGCTGATCAACGGCAATGGTGAAATCATCTGGCTGGTGGGTCATCGCATTGATGATCGCTATAAGATTACTTCCGAAACCAGGCAGATTTATCAACTGGAGCTGTTGAGTTAGAAGCTGATTTCTGTCATTCGTCCAGTCGTATCAAACTTCCACTGCCGCTCCCACTTAATGCGGTTTGTGGATCGCCGTAATAATAAACATTGCCAATGCTGTTGATCGTGGCTTCGAGCACAGTGGTGGCTCTCACCCAGGTGTGATTGGTGCTGTTGTTCTCGAGATAAACAAAACTTGAAGTTAAATCTCTTGCATCAATGGGGCCAAAACTTACCTGATAGATATAGGCAAGTTGTGAATAACCACTTGCTGTTAATGAGGCTGTTCCGTAGTGAAAACTCAGGTGAGTACGGTAATTGTTGAGCAATAAATTTATGTTTCCGGCACCTTCATACACATCTATCTTAAAAGTATCCGGATTTATTATCGTGTCAAGGCAGATCAGGTTACCCACTGAGCGGTATTCAATGCTGTCTATTTGTTGAAAGTAAACCCTGACTGATAGGGGTTTATCATAGCTACGTACAAAATTGCAGTGGTTGTTGTTTTTGATGATTAGCTCACCATCAACAACTGTGGTTTCGATTTTTTCGAGCAGATTTTTGCCTGCCGAAACTTCAAGCATGGAAGAATTCCCCGAAACCAGTTCAACATCAATATTATCCAGCATCTTGATGCTGTTAAACTGTTCGAGCCGGCGCATTTCTTTTGTTATTTCACCTGTGGAGGTAAAGCAGTCGCCCGGACTTTTCCGGCATCCAACCAGCAAGAACAAGCTCAACATAAAAACAAAAAGATGAATGGACCGCTTCATGCTCAATAGTATTTGAAATCGAAACGATAGCCCAGCCCAAAACCGATGTAATCAGCTTTGCCAAAGTGAACGGTTAGGGCAATTGTTCCGAAAAGATTCTCAGTGAATAATTGTTTTATGGCCAGTTTTTGGTAAAAATCACCTTCGCTGCGTTCGGCTCCTGCCAGATGCATACCCATATTAAACAGAAAGGATGTTCGGTCGAGCAGCATTTCATAAGCCAGATTAGCACCAGGTTTTAGAAGTTTTGATTCATTTTCAACCGGAATGCCTCTTCGGAGCAGGATTGCTTTGTCAGAATTATCTTTTGTAAGGTCGAAACCAATCCCGATTTTACTCCGCATCGATAGGGGTTTCATCACATTTATGGCTGCATTAAAAATGGTGTGACTTTTTCCTGTTTCCTGTGTCATATCTTTAAATCCCATGGCAAATTGCGCTTCGACCGACAGCCACTTTTTGCCATCAAATTCGAATTTATACAATTCCGGAAGCAGTTTTAAATCGAGATAAGGATTTGGTTTGCGTAGTGTATAAGCTGCTCCGGCACTAATGCTGAGGATATTAAGTCCGTAGTTAGGTGTTTTCATCGAGCCATTTGAAAAATGAGTTAGCCCGGCAGCGACAAAAAACTGTAAGCGTTTGCTTGCCTGAAATCTATAATCGAAATACAGGCTTACAGCCGCATTGAGATGCGAACCGATTGCAAAATTCTGGTAATTATCAGTGGGATGAAATTTATTGGTAAGGTAAGCCAATCCTGCTCCAAGCCTGAAATTGATGCTGTTTTTCATGTTGGGATTCAACGGAAAATTGATAAAAGGATAGATGGCATGTGCCTTACCAAGGGCATCGAATCCTCCCAGACTGGCATACCAATACGACAGCCCGATCATCGGATAACGATAAAGAGCTTCCCATTTTTTCTTCCCAAAGGTGGCTCGTTGAATACTTACTTCAAAGGCTGGAAAATGAGCGTCAAAGCGTGTCATTTCAAAATGATGCTGCAAGAAAATGGCCCCATGTATCCTTGTCTCTACCTGGAAGTTGTGTTTTGGTTTTGGCGGGCCTCCCTGAGCAAAAGTTGTGAGCCAGACAATACAAAAGAAAAATGTGATCAATCCTTTATTCAAGGGCATTTTCAATGTTTCAGCTTTTCGGCGCAAAGATAATTTATTTGGGTGGGGCAGCTATCAAAGGTTTCTGGTTAATAAGCATCCCATTGTTGCTTAAAGGCTTACTTTTGCAATAAATTTTTAAAACAATGGATCAACGACTGGAAGCATTTGGACGTTTATTAAAAATTATGGACGAGTTACGTGCGGGCTGTCCCTGGGATCGTGAGCAAACCCTCGAAAGTTTGCGTCACCTCACTATCGAAGAGACCTACGAGCTGAGTGATGCCATTATGAATCACGACCTCGATGAAGTGAAAAAGGAATTGGGTGATTTGATGCTGCATCTTGTTTTTTATGCTAAAATCGGTGAGGAGCAAGGGGCTTTTGATATCAAAGATGTTTTGGATGGAATTGCCGAGAAGCTGATTATCCGTCATCCTCATATTTACGGAGAAGTAAAGGTAAATGGTGCAGGCGATGTGAAGGAGAATTGGGAACGCATCAAGCTAAAGGAAGGAAAGAAATCTGTGTTGGAAGGCGTTCCGCAGAGCTTACCTGCCCTCTTAAAAGCCTATCGTATGCAGGAAAAAGCCGGCGGAGTTGGTTTTGAGTGGGAGCATAAGGATCAGGTTTGGGACAAAGTGTTGGAAGAATTGCAGGAGCTTAAAACTGAGGCTGATCAGGAATCTCCTTTGCACCGGCGTGAGGATGAATTTGGCGATCTGTTGTTTGCCTTGATTAATTATGCCCGTTATGTGGGAATTAACCCTGAGGATGCCCTGGAACGCACCAACCGTAAGTTTAAAAGCCGGTTTAGCCACATCGAAAAAGTAGCTGAACAGCAAGGAAAAAAATTGCATGAAATGAGCCTGGAAGAGATGGACGGACTTTGGAATCAGGCGAAAACTCTGGAATGATGTTTTGTGGTAAACTAAGTTTTAGGTTTCATCTGCTTATTATTTCGTTTGCCTTAGTTTTGCAGGTTTCCGCACAAACCAGTTGCGTTCCGGATGCTAACGGGAAATATCTGAAATCTTATTTTAATGCTGGTGTTTACACGCTTACGCAGCCAGTGCGGTATAAAACATCCGACTGGATTGCTGTTGCCGGTGTGGCTGGTTCAGCCGTTTTGCTTTATACGCAGGATCAGCAGGTCTTTGAATTTTTTGATCGGCAACTTCCTGAAGGTGCAGCAAAAAATTATTCACAATTTAGCGATTTGGGTGGGAATGGTTTGCTGAGTTTGCCACTTTTGGGTGGGATGTATTGGGCAGGGGCTTCACGCTCAGATTGCCGAATGAAAGAGGCTTCGCTGGCTGGTTTGCAGGCTTTTGTGTTGAGTGCAGGAGCGGCCTGGCTTGTGAAAAGTTTGGCAGGACGCCCACGACCCAATGCTGGTTTTGAAAGTGATGACTGGCATGGACCCTTTAGTGGTCACGATGCTTTCCCGTCGGGGCACACCACACGTGCTTTTGCAGTGGCAACGGTATTGGCTGGATATTACAAAGACAAAATGTGGGTGGGAATTACTGCCTATGGCCTGGCTGCATTTACCGCTTCCGGAAGATTACTCAGCGGCGAGCATTGGCCTTCGGACGTTTTTGTCGGGATGGCACTGGGTTATGTTATTGGCAGAGGAGTTTTGAAATTCAATCAGAAACAAAAGCAGATTGCCCAAAGCTCTGCAACTGCAACAAGTATGACGATTTCGCCATTAATCGGGCCACAACAACTTGGACTGATCATTCAGTTTTGAATGTAATGTTTCAATGCTTTCAGTAAAACTATTTTTCAATTAACTCTTCCGGATCAAAATGTATTTTTTGACCTTTTTCGAAGTCGAACAAAGTTGATTTGCGTAGTTCGTAGTAGTTGTTCCAGTAATTTTTCAAGGCGTTGTAATAGCTAACTTTGGCATTGTCGTTGTCGATTTGTGCATTGTTAAGTTCCAGCACATCATTCACCTTGCCGATCATATAGCGTTTTTGGGTTACGTCGAATCGTTTTTGGGCTACCGTATCTGATTTGGCAGCTATCATCAGCTGGTTTTTTTGCATCCCAAACTGAACTACCTGCAATAAGATATCCTGATCAAAATCAATTCTTTCCTGCTCAATGCTGGTCTTCACCAGATCGTAATTGGATTCGGCCATCCGGATTCGGCCACGTGCCTGTCCCCAATCCAGGATAGGAATTGTGAGCCCCAGGCTAATGCGTTCTTCATCAAGCGGATTATTATAAACATCTTGTATTTTGTTAGCAGATTGGGTTAAACCGTAAGAAGCAAAAATCTCAGCATCAAATCTCCCATTTAACCTTGCCATGCTTATTTGGCTTTCAGCTTCGATCATGCGACGCTCAAAAGCCAGTCCCGATGAGGTATTCGTATGTGCTTCGCTGATGGCTTCATTAATGTCAATAGCGAAGTGTGGGGTTTGAGCAGGTGGTATGAGCACCAAAGGCTGGCTGCCGGTAATACGCAAATAGGATTTGAATTTGAAAAGCATATTTTGATAATTCAGATCGGCATTTTCGACGGCAGCATTGGCCTTGAGTAAGTTAAGCTCGAGTTGCAGCAATTCATTTTCGGCTATTTTTCCGAGCACATAACGCCCTTTGGCGATGTTAAATAAGGTATCATA
This sequence comes from Bacteroidales bacterium, assembly GCA_028696715.1. Taxonomy (GTDB): domain Bacteria; phylum Bacteroidota; class Bacteroidia; order Bacteroidales; family F082; genus UBA5536. Next base: position 27,606 of record JAQVGO010000021.1, on the reverse strand, counting down.
ATTAGCCTGATTTTTAATGGCGATGTCGCGATCCACCTGTGCCATTAATAGATTAAAAAAATGATTGATGGCTGTAATGGCAACCTGTTCGCGGCTTTCGAGATATTGTCGTTTGGCTTCTTCATACACCATTGGTTCAATTTGCTTGTCCCATTTGTAATCGTTATAGCCAAATATTGGCTGTCTGAATCCGATGCTTACCGGTGTTGAATGATACTGAATGGTGGAAGTATCTGTATAAAAATTGTCAAGACGCTCCAGCCCGGATTGCAGAAATACCTCTCCGCCGGTTGGTCCGATACGCTGGGTGAGTGCGATATCTGCAGAATAACGTGAAACGGTTCGGTCGCGATAATTTTCACTGCCGTCCTGTTGTGTAATGGCATCAATAGATTTCGTAAAATTTGGCAGGGTTCCGGTCAGGGTTATATTTGGCAGATAACCGGCCTTAAAACTACGGTATCCCCAGTAGCTGCTCCTGAAACGGTGTATGTTGATTAAGGCATCGGGCGAACGTTCCTGTGCCAGTTGAATGGCTTCTGTTAAAGTAAGGTAGTTTTGCTTTTCGGTTTGCAGGCTTTGCGCTGATACCGTTGAAAACAGTAACATTATTATACCTGTCAGGATTCCTTCACCAAGCTTCATTTTCATGCCTACAGCTTTAAAAATTTCATTTTTGAGTGATGTTGTTTGTTTGTTTTAGTCAGCGTTTTTTTCGAGAAAGACATCCAGAATAGGACGTGCTTTTCCCATATTTACTTCCTCTATGAGTATGCGAACGTCAGCCTGAATTGAGCCAATTCCGACCAAATTACCAGCTTCTTGATCGTTGCGGATCATGCAGGGAATTCCTGCGTTTTCCAATTCATATTTGAGGGCAAGTACCTGGATACTATTTCCGGCAAAAATTTCGATAAGTTCGTTTGAATGTTCCATTGTAATTGTTTTTTTAAGTTTAGTCGTGTCTGAGTGAGGTCACCGGATCTTGTTGTGCGGCTTTGCGTGCAGGCAGATAGCCAAACACAATGCCAACAGATGCGGCAACACCAAAAGAAATCATTATACTTCCTATTGATACAATTGTCAGGATATCAGTTGTTTCCATAATTGTTCGCGCCATAATCACACCTAATAGAATGCCAAAAAGACCTCCGCTAATGCTGATCAGTATGGCTTCGGAAAGAAACTGAAAGATGATATCCCGTTTGGTGGCACCCACTGAGCGGCGCACACCTATTTCGCGAATGCGCTCCATCACGGAGGCCAGCATGATATTCATGATGCCGATGCCTCCTACAAGTAGCGAAATACCTGCGATAGCACCTAAAACGATATTGAAAATATCTTTTGTCCGTTGCTCCTGTTTGAGTAGCAGCTCGGGCACCGTAATCTGAAAATCTTCAACACCCAGATGCCTTCGGTTGAGCATTTTAGTGAGAATATCTGTCGTTGCTGTGAGGTTTTCACTTTCGTCAACCTGTACCACTATCCTGTCCAACTGGTGATAGTTGGCATCATCTTCGCCGCTTGAGCTGCTCGAGAATGACATCACGCCTGTTCCTGTATAGATAGTAGTTTGACTACCTCCGCTATTGAGAGAACCTTCATTGATTAGTGCGCGATCTTTAAATCGCAGAAGAACTGTTTGAATAGGTGCGTAGATATTATTATTGAAATCGGATATTCCCAGATCCTGACTGCTTTGGACCGATGCCAGCCTGTTTTCGAGCACTCCAATTACCTTAAGCCAGATGTTGCCACATTTAATATGTTTACCAATGGGGTCTTCAAGCGCAAAAAACTTTGATTTAATAGCCGGGCCAATAATGCAAACAGGGCTGCCGCTCTCGAGTTGATCAGCCGTGAACATATTTCCAGCGGTAAGAGTAAGGTTGAAGACCTCAAAAAAATCTGGTTGCACCCCATTGAGCTTGGCTTGCTGTCGGATGCCATCTTTGATGATGCTGGTTTCGTACGAAACTTCAGGGCTTACGCGTTGCACGGTAGGAATCACTTCCTTGATGCCTTCGGCATCGAGTAAGGTGAGGCCGGGTGAATATTGCTTCCTTTGCTGCTGTCCGCTCGATTCTTCAGCGTCATTGTTTCCGGAATTGTTTTTTTCATAACGGGCCTGCACAATGATGTTGTTGACTCCAACCATTTTCATTTGATCCAGAATTTCCTGCTGGGCTCCGTTGCCGATGGCCATCATGGCGATAACTGCTGCTACGCCAAAAATGATACCCAAAGCAGTTAGTATAGATCGCGATCTGTTTGCAAAAACCGCTTCCAATGCAACCTGTAAGATTTCCAGATACCGTTCCATAGGTCAGAATTAATTAGGCCTTTTACCTGCTCCTTTTCCACGACCACCTTGTGGCTGATTAGCCGGTGGCGTGTCGTTTTTCACGGCAGGTTCTTTGGGTTTGGTTTTATTCAGACTATCCCTAATACTAGCCACTACTTCAGGATCCAACAGGCTAAGGCGATAATTTTCGGGCTTGTCGGGCGGACTCAGCCTCACTTTATCACCTTCGTCAAGACCGGCCAAAATGATAATTTCATTTTCATTTGATTTTCCGGCAATAATTTGCTGCCTTTTTCCACCGGTAAATACAAACTGAATGCTGTCGAGGTTGTATATGGCTTCGAGTGGAACATATCTTGCATCCTGAATTTCTTCGGTTATAATGATATTTTTGGTCGTCATGGCAGGGCGAAGTATAGAATCAAATTCGTTCACTTCTATTTTTACCTCAAAAACTTTGGCATTGCTATTGCGCATTTGCTCGCCGATATTTGCCACCTCAATAACTTCTCCCGTGAATTTTTTTTCAGGAAAGGCATCTACACCAATTTCCACACGCTGACCTGTTTTAACTTTCGAGATATCAATCTCATTCACATAGGTTTTGGTGATCATTTCTCTGAGGTTTGGCAGGGTAGCCACCACATTTTCCCAGGCACTGATGGTTGCTCCAATGCCCCGTTTTGAACCATCCCAATCGCGTTGATACACTACCATCCCGGCCTTAGGTGCCTTAATCGTAAATTCTGCGTTGAGTGCAATCAGCTTTTCGTATTCAGATTGTTTTTTACGGAGGGCTGTTGCCACCTCACTCATATTGGCAACGGCTTTCTCGTATTTGAGCGAATAATTTCTTTCGGCCTGATCCAGCGAGCGTTGTGCCCTGTCGAGTTCGATCTGTACCTGTCGTTGGGTTGCCGGCGGTTCATAGATGGATTGATCAACAGTAATCTGGGCTTCTTCCATGGCATACCTCAAGTTGACCAGATCGTTGCGGGCTGCTCTCAGTTCCATAGTAGTATCGAGCTGGGTTTTGGTGAAATTGTTCTGGAATTGCTCTATATCAATTTCCTGGTCTTTGATTTTATTGGTAAGCTCTGTTCGGTCGAGTCGGGCAACATAATCACCGGAATCAACGATAGAGCCATCCGGAATTATGTCATCAATTTTGAGCTGCCACAAGCGGGCTTCGCGCAGGCTGGAAGGCGAAGGGCCAAAAATGTTTTCAGAGCTTTTGGCTTCCAGCTCTCCCGTGGTGGTAACACTGATGATAAAGGGTCCTTTTTTTACCGTTGTCTCAATCACAGCACCAGACTCCAGCTCAGGGCGTGTTGCATACCAGGTAATCAGTATCAAAGCCAAAATGACGGCAATACTGAGATAAATTTTCATGCGAGATTTCATAGGCCCATAAAATTAAATGTTTTTGACAGATCAAACAAATCAAAGCAGTTTACGGATAATATCTTCCATGCTTATGCCTTCGGCTTCGGCTGTGTAGTTGCGTACCAGCCGATGACGCAGGATGGGTAAGGCAACGGCTTTAACATCTTCTATGTCAGGTGAATATCTTCCATTGAACAAGGCGTTGGCTTTCGCTCCGATTATCAGGTATTGTGAAGCCCGCGGACCGGCACCCCAGCTGATGTATTTGTTGGTGAAATCGTGAGCCACCGGCGTGTTAGGGCGTGTTTTCCCGGCCAGTTTTACGGCATATTCATACACATTATCAGCCACTGGTACTTTACGCACCAATTGTTGAAAATAGTTAATCTCATTTTCATTCATCACTGCATTTACAGTTTGAACAGCTCCTCCCGTAGTATGTTTTACCACCAGAATCTCTTCTTCAAAAGCCGGATAATCCAACCAAAGGTTGAACATAAAACGGTCGAGTTGTGCTTCGGGCAGGGGATAGGTTCCTTCCTGCTCGATAGGGTTCTGTGTGGCTAACACAAAAAATGGTTCTAGCAACAGATGTGTTTGACCGGCAACTGTGATGCGTTTTTCCTGCATGGCTTCCAGCAGGGCGGCCTGTGTTTTGGGAGGTGTACGGTTGATTTCATCGGCCAGGATAACCTGCGCAAAAACAGGCCCTTTGATGAATTTGAAATGACGTGATTCATCCAGAATTTCGGTGCCGATAATATCAGAGGGCATCAGATCGGGGGTGAATTGAATGCGGCTAAAACTGAGCCCAAGTGCTTTTCCTATGGTATTGACCAATAAGGTTTTTGCCAAACCAGGAACACCAACCAATAACACGTGCCCCTGACTGAATATAGCCAGTAGGGTTTGGTGAATGATTTCGTCCTGTCCGACGATTACTTTTCCAATCTCTTTTTTAAGTTCCTGATATTTAAGTAATAAGGCATCAGCCCCTTCTTTATCTGATTTGTACATAATTCACCCTAGCTTTATTCGTTTTTCCAGTTATAATCAAAATCACAATCCGTAAAATTCTCATTGATGCGCACATAGGCTGAATTTGATTTTTCTCTGATCCAATTGTCAACTGCTTCCTGTTTCTTTTTTTGCAATGCCCAGACCTGAATGCGGTTGTAATCATCACGCAGATTGGCTTTGTGTGGTGTTGTTTTTCGTTTTAGCATCAGCAGACGATAAGCATCCTTGCCTTCCTCTGTGATCATGGGAACAGGATCGCTTAACTCACCAAGCTGCAGTTTGTCAATTACAAACGAAACCTGTTGATCCAGATCGTCGGCCTCAAAAAGTGTGCTTCCTGTATAGGGATTCAGGAGCAATCCGCTTTTGCCTTTGGCTTCGTCATCGCTGTATTTTTCAACTGCATCCTCAAAAGACAGCTCACCACTTCGGATTTGTATGGCAATTGAATCTAATTCGTTTTTAGCTTTTTCGAGGGCTACAGGAGAAACTTTGGCCATAAGCAGTATATGCCTGACGTTAACATATTCTCCGCGGCGTTCGATCATTTGAATGATATGAAAGCCGGCTTCTGTTTCAACGATTTCAGAGATTTCTCCATCTTTCAGGGTAAAGGCAACAGCTTCAAATTCAGGATATAACTCACCACGGCCATAAAAACCCAACTCGCCACCTTTTCGGGCTGATCCGGGATCTTCAGAATACAGAACTGCCAGGGTAGAAAAACGCTCACCTTCCAATATTCGTTTACGCAGGTCGAAAAGGCGTTCCTTCACTTTTAGTTTTTCGTCAATACTGATGGGGGGTTTCTTAACAATCTGCGCAATTTCGTATTCGGTATTTACCATCGGGATACTGTCGGAAGGCATGGTGCGATAATAATTTTTTATCTCGGAAGGTGTCACTTCCACACTGTTCATGATGCCGTTTTGTACTTCCTGCACCAACATCTGGTCTTTTACAAGGCGGCGAAGTTCGTTTTTGATTTCGTTGGTGCTCTTGTTGTAGTAAGCCTCGAGCTTCTCTTGTGAACCCAACTCGTTGATGAAATAACGTAAACGTCTTTCCATTTCCTGATTTATTTGTTCATCTGTAACTTCCACGCTATCAATCTCGGCCTGGTTGAGCATTAATTTTTGAAACAACAAATCTTCCAGTATCTGGCAACGGATGGTCTCGGCACTACCACTTATGCCACGCTGAAGCCTGTATTGGATGTACTGATTTTCGATATCGGATTGAAGAATCACATTTTTACCAACGACTGCTGCCACCTGATCAATCACTTGTTTTTGCTGTGCTTTGGCTTGAAAAGTGAAAAGCAGCACCAAAATGGAGAAAGCAGGTATAATTTTTTTAAGTATCATATTGGATGTCTTTAGCATGTTTTTGTTTTGTGTAAACAGTTTTCCGGACGACTTATTGCCTCATGAAATGGCTGTGATTTAAAAACAGAACTTGTATTTTTTTGGTTAATAAATTTCAAAAGCTTTTTGTCGTAATGCTTGCTCATAAAGTCCGTTTTGGGTTTCGCGAAGCAGTTTCTGTCTCCTTTGGTTGAGCAGAATATTTTTGATATTTTCGTACTCAATCTCCAGGGGTGAATTGCTTTCACTAAGCAAGTAATCTTCTATTCTGAGTAAATAACTAAATGGAGGATCGTCAATTTCTACAAACTGTTTACTCTTGAGGAATGCCTCTTGATTAAGTACCTCGAGCGGCACTTGCATGATCAGGTCATCAAAGCGGATCCAATTAAGGGTGTCGTTGTAATACGAAAGTGCATGACTGGAGGCCAGTTGGTCGAGTGAATCAAGCAATAAGGTATCAGGATTGGCCAAAAATTCTTTGAAAGCAGGTTTCATTTCCGAATCAACAGGCAAAATGACATAAATAGCTTTCACCAGGTTGTGTCGCAGTTCAAAATTTTGTTTGTTGTTTTCGTAATAGACAAGTATTTCTTCATCAGTAACTAAGGTGTCTAGTTTTTCTTTGATGAGCTCTGTTTCGTAAGTGTAGATAAGGAGCGAGATACGATAGTCTTCGAGTTTTTTGCGAAACTCTGTTTGTGCAGCGGTCAGATTTTTTTCGGCCTGGCGGATAAGCAATTGTTTTCGGATCCAGTTATCAACAAAACGTTTTACAAGCATAATGCTATCCGCTTTTGAAATTCCGGTTGTTACCAAATCCTCCAGATCAGATTCGTAAAGGTAATTGCCATATACCCTGGCAACTACCTCTCCTTT
>JAQVGO010000021.1:0-20546 GCA_028696715.1 Bacteroidales bacterium | reverse complement strand
GCGGCAAATTCGGGGTATTTCCTTTCGAGTTGACTGTCTTCATAATCCAGACAGCTTTGATCGGTAAATTGTGCAAACAGCTGACGGGCATACTGTGCAGCATTCAGGTTTTCCTGTTTGCTTTGTTTGCTTTTTACAAAGGCAATGAAGTCCTTGTTGGTGTAGTTTTTTTTGCCCAATTTAAAGAGGCTGTTATCGTTGCTCAAGCCTTCGGAGGCTTCCCATTTGCCACTCACAAAGGTGCTGTCGAGCTGGCTGATAAAGCTTTGCAGATTAGCTTCATTTGCCTTGAAACCGTTTTCTTTTTTTATCTGTGCAATTACAGCCTGCTCCGATTTTTGGGCCCGACTGTCTTTGGCCAGCCTTTCGCTCAGTTTGGCTTTTTCTTCTTCAAAACTGCCGGGAGCTTCGGTACCGATCAGTTTGATGATATGGTAGCCGTACACAGTTCTTACAGGTTTTGAAATTTCATCAACTTCAAGTGTTTTCACGGTTTCGACAAATTCCGGCACGATACGATTTACGGTGAATTTGCTCAATTTGCCATCCCGTTGTGCCGAGCCACGGTCTTCTGAATAGGCTTTTACGGCTTCTTCGAACTTCATGCCGCCTTTTATTTCTTCGTAAATCCGCTGGATGCGTTCCGATTTTTCTTGATCAAGCGAATCCGGAGCATTGATCGGAAGGCTGAGGTAGATATGTGCCACTTCAATGGTACCGGTGGCAGGACTGCGCTCGGTAACTTTAATCAGGTGATAGCCAAAATCGGAACGAACGGGCATCGAAATTTCATCAACGGGGGTGTTGTAAGCTCCGTTTTCGAAAGGATAAACCATATCAAAAACAGAGAAATATCCCAGATCGCCTTTGTTGCCTGGTCTGAACGACTGCTTGCCCGGAATCTCTTCGCGGTCGCGTGCCGAAGGATCTTCTGATGCTTCAGCGGCAACATCAGCAAAGTCTTCACCGGCTAGGATTCTCTTCCTGAGTTCCATTGCTTTTTGATATACCCTGAGGGTGTCCTCGGGAAGTGCATTTTTATCCAGACGCAACAAGATATGACTGGCTCTTACGTCCTGAAGTTTTCTGTCGTAAGCCTCCTTTAAAAGGGCTTCGCTAACTTTTTCGTTCGTAAAATACGGCTTTGCCAATTGTTTGCGGTAACCTTCCAGCTCTTCGAGAAAGGCTTTGGCAGTGTCCATTTTAAGACTTTCGGCTTCTTTCACCTTGAGCTTGAAATTGATATACAGTTCAAGATATTCTTCCAGTGATTTTTGATCAATCACTTGATTGTTGACATTGTTTTTGCCATAAACATCCATGAATTCTTTCACTGTGACCGGCTCTTCGGCAATGGTCATCAGTACTTTTTTATCAAGTTTGTTTTGTGCCTGCAGCAGGAAGGCTGAACCGATCAGCAGGCTTAACATAAAGATGCGGATTGTTGTTCTCATATCTTATCGATGGATTTTATTGGTTAACGAATATTAATTTTTACGACTGTAGTTCGGTGCTTCCCGCACAATGGTAATATCATGTGGATGGCTCTCGTACATTCCGGCAGCAGTTATTTTTACGAATCTTGCTTTTTTCAGATCATCGATGGTTTTTGAACCTGTATAACCCATCCCGGCGCGTAGTCCGCCAACCAGCTGATGAATCACTTCCGATAAGGTTCCTTTAAAAGGCACCCGACCGACAATACCTTCGGGCACAAGCTTTTTTATGTCATCTTCAGCATCCTGAAAATAGCGATCTTTGGAGCCTTCTGACATGGCTTCGATAGATCCCATTCCACGATAGGTTTTGTATTTACGTCCTTCGAAGATGATAGTTTCGCCTGGCGACTCGTCCACACCGGCAAAGAGTGATCCGGCCATGATGCTGTTGGCACCGCCGGCAAGGGCTTTCACAATATCGCCTGTAAAGCGGATACCACCATCGGCAATCACCGGAACACCACTGCCTTGCAAGGCTTTTGCCACATCATAAACTGCTGTGAGTTGCGGCACACCAACGCCGGCAACTACGCGGGTTGTACAGATTGATCCGGGACCTATGCCCACTTTGATGCCATCGGCACCGGCAGCCAGCAAATCGAGTGCGGCTTCGGCAGTTGCGATATTGCCAATGACCAAATCAATTTGTCCGTATTTCTTTTTGATGTTTTTTGCCATTTCCACCACACCTTTTGAATGGCCGTGAGCAGTATCCACCACAATGGCATCCACTCCTTCCGAAACAAGGGCGTCCACCCTTTCGAGGGTGTTGGCTGTGATACCAACGGCAGCGGCAACCCTTAAGCGGCCTCGTTGATCTTTACAGGCATTGGGTCTGGCTTTTATTTTGATGATATCCTTGTAGGTGATCAGACCGATAAGCCGGTAATCTTTATCTACCACCGGAAGTTTTTCGATACGATGTTCCTGAAGGATATCAGCGGCTTGTTCAAAATCGGTAAACTCTGTTGTTGTGATGAGGTTTTCGCGCGTCATAACCTCATAGATAGGCCTGTTGATACGTCTTTCGAAGCGCAGGTCGCGATTGGTGACTATACCGGTAAGCCTGTTGTGTTTGTCAACAACCGGAATACCTCCGATATGAAACTCTTCCATAATTTTCATGGCATCCAGCACAGTGGCATCATCGCGCATGGTAACGGGATCGATGATCATACCGTTTTCGGCACGTTTTACTTTACGCACCTCGGCAGCCTGCTTTTCGATGGTCATATTTTTGTGCAGTACACCAATACCGCCTTCCTGCGCCATTGCAATGGCCATGGTCGATTCAGTAACGGTGTCCATGGCAGCCGAAACGATGGGGATACGCAATTGAATATTTCTGCTGAATTGTGTGCTCAGATCTGTTTCGCGGGGCAATACCTCGCTATACGCAGGTAATAACAGCACATCATCGTAAGTGAGGCCTTCACCAACGAATTTTTCAGGATCAAACGACATGGTAATCAGGTTTTATTAGAGTGGTGCAAATGTATTAAAATTCACCAATTAAGCAGACAATCAACCCATAGCAATTCACATGATTTTGCTTTAGCCTGATGCCAGTTTTTTAATCATATATCAGCTTAGTATTGAATATTAAAACTCTGAATATTAAGTAGGTAAGAAGTGTTATTTGAATGTCGAAAACTAAAATTGAAGAATACCGCAAAAGTTAGCCTAAAAAAGAAGGCTGGTCAGGGAAGTTTTTTTAACATTTTTTAATGGGTGAAACAAGCGGTGATCCACCTCAGTTATTAACTTTTGCGTTTAATGTGATTACTACCACTTCGGGCCGGTTGCCGATGCGCACTGGCGGCCCCCAGGTGCCTATACCACTGGAAACGTAGGCATGCATTTGTCCGAATTGTTTGTAACCCCAGCTGAGTGGGAATATTTTTTGGGTGATGTAGTTGAAAGGCCATAGCTGTCCGTGATGCGTGTGGCCGCTCAGGATCAGGTCGGTTTGTTGCTCTTGTGCTTCTTCGTAGGCTCGTGGCTGGTGATCGAGAACAATACGCACATCTTCAGCGGGAATATCTTTGGTAATTTCGGCTAGAGATTTACGCTTTTCGCCAGCAAAACGGCTACTTTCGATATCATTGCGACCAATAACCCAAAGTCCTGGAATGATTTGTATGGCAGTGTCACGCAGCATATTGATACCATGCCTCCGAAGGTAGTCCACCGCAGCATCGGCACCACCGATATATTCATGATTTCCAGTGGAGGCATATACGCCAAGGGGTGCATTAAGTTTGCTAAATAGGCTACCCAGATTTTGTTTGATCACAGGCCCCAGGTCTTCATCAACCAGATCGCCGGGTATCAGAACCACATCTGCTTCTACAGAGTTGAGGTGTTCGATGATACGGTTCAGCCTCTTGGTTGAAATCACGGTTCCGAGATGAATATCAGATACCATAGCAATGCGAAGCTTATCAGTTTGCGGAAGCATTTTGTTCAGGTTGATTGTGAGCTGTTCGGTTCGGGGAAGCAGCGCATTGAGATGTCCGGCAAAAACAAGCAGGAAAACCGCTGTTGCCACACCAATGGTAAAGAAGTAGGGTCTTTCAAGTAAAGCCCGGGGGATAATTTTGTCAATGAAAGGCGCAAAATGATTTACAATTCGCAAGAGGTCGAAAGCAATCACTGCCATAAGCAGATAAACCATAGCAGCCAGCCAAAAGGCCCCAGCCCAGGTGAAGAAATCGCTGAGGTGCGACAGGTAAACTTTTTCGAGGAAACGCCCAAGTGGATAACTTAACACCAACATCCAAAACGCCCACACAAAGACACGTCTCAAACCTGTTCCGGGTTCAAAACTCATCAAACTTCGGCTAAAAATATACCAGTTTATTAATCCATAAACAGTGAGTACGATACTAAAAAAGATAAAAAACTGCACTTGACGCATTATGTTTTGATTAGCAGTAAAACCATCGTTTTAGGCTTATGTTCAGGTAAACACAAGGTTTAACATAATTTAGGGTTTACATTTTTCAGGATAAGGTCTTCAGCTGTTGTTCAATCACTTTGATACGGGCCTCAGCATCTGCTTTTTTCTGCCTTTCGCGGTTTACCACCTGTTCAGGTGCCCCGCTTACAAAGCGTTCGTTTTGTAGTTTTTTCTCTACCGAAACCAAAAAACCACGGGTATAGTTGAGTTCTTCTTTCAGTTTTTTGCGTTCTTCCTCCGGATCGATGGCATCACTCAGGGGAACAAACACCTCAGTAGATTTAATCACAAAACCAAATGAGCCTGCTGTTGGGCTGTCAGTCATACTGATTTTGCTGAGGTTGCATAGCTTGGCGATGATACTTTCGAAACGACTGTTGTATTCCTGGTTTTTATCTGCAATCTGCACTTCAAGGGCATCTCTGAATGGGATATTTTTTGTTGCACGCAATTTGCGAATGCCATTGATGAGTTCGGCCGTAAAGTCGAAATCTGCTAAAAGCTTTTCATCAATGGTGGTTGTATCAGGCATAGAGGCGATTATCAGATCATCACCTTCTTTTCTTTCACGCAACAAATGCCATATTTCTTCGGTGATAAAGGGCATAAAAGGGTGCAACAGCTTCATCAGATCTTCAAAAAATCCGATGGTAGCTTCAAGAGTTTGTTCGTCAATGGCTTGTCCTTGCTGGGGTTTAACCATTTCGAGATACCAGGAGCAAAAATCATCCCAGCTGAGTTTGTAGGCTGCCATCAGGGCATCTGACAAGCGGTATTTGTTAAAATGGTCTTCAATTTGGATTAAGGTTTGGTTCAGCCGTGCTTTAAACCAATCTACCGCTACTTTTGAAGTGGCATCCTGAGGAATATGGCTGTCTGACTGCCAACCCTTTACAAGGCGCATGGCATTCCAGATTTTATTATTGAAATTGCGTCCCTGCTCACAAAGTGCTTCATCAAAAGGCAGGTCGTTACCGGCGGGTGAGGTGAGCAACATGCCCACACGCACGCCATCAGCACCATAGGTGTTCATCAGCTCGATGGGGTCGGGAGAATTGCCAAGGCTCTTCGACATTTTGCGTCCCAGCTTGTCGCGTACAATGCCAGTGAGATAAACGGTTTCGAAAGGTTTTTCATTTTGCCATTCGTATCCGGCCATAATCATTCGTGCCACCCAAAAAAAGAGTATTTCTGGTGCAGTAACCAAATCATTGCTAGGATAGTAGTATTTGATGTCGGGATTATCAGGATTGCGAATGCCATCGAAGACGGAGATTGGCCATAGCCAACTGGAAAACCAGGTGTCGAGCACGTCATCTTCCTGACGCAACTCGCTGATTTGTAAATTAGGATTTCCGGTTTTTTTTCTCGCAGATTCAAGGGCATCAGTATCGTTCATGGCAACTACAAAATCCTGCATACCTTCGCCATAGTACCAGGCGGGAATGCGATGACCCCACCAAAGCTGACGCGAGATATTCCAATCGCGAACGTTCTCCATCCAATGACGGTAAGTGTTTTTAAACTTTTCGGGTACCAATTGTATTGCATCTTCCATCACGGCTTTCAGGGCTGGTTCAGCCAGTTTTTCCATCGCCAGAAACCATTGGTAAGAAAGGCGTGGCTCTATCACCGATCCGGTACGTTCGGAGGTGCCTACTTTGTTTTGATAATCTTCTGTTTTCACAAGATTACCAAGGCTATCCAGTTCTTTTACGATGGCTTTTCGGCAGGCAAAACGATCCATGCCTTTGTAGTGCAGGCCATGCTCGTTGAGGGTGGCATCTTCGTTGAAGATATCGATAAATTCGAGCTGATATTTGTCGCCAAGCATTTTATCGTTGGGGTCGTGTGCCGGTGTGATTTTGAGGCATCCTGTTCCGAATTCACGATCTACGTATTCGTCAGCGATGAGTGGTATGCTGCGATTTGCGATGGGAACGATCACGCGTTTGCCTTTCAGGTGTTGGAAGCGCTCATCTTCGGGGTGATAGCAAACGGCAGTGTCGCCTAATATTGTTTCGGGTCGGGTGGTAGCAATGGTAATAGAATCTTCTTCACCCTCAATTTGATAGCGCAGGTAATACAGCTTGCCCTGCGACTCCTTGTAAATCACTTCTTCATCTGAAACGGTAGTTTTGGCTTCCGGATCCCAGTTAACCATGCGGTAGCCCCGATAAATCAGACCTTTGTTATAGAGATCAACAAAAACCTGCAACACAGATTCTGACATATCGTCGTCCATGGTAAACTTGGTGCGCTTCCAGTCGCAGCTGGCACCCAGCTTTTTCAGCTGTTCGAGGATGATGCCGCCATGTTTGTGTGTCCATTCCCAGGCATGTTCGAGGAAAGCCTCGCGGCTAAGCTCGTTTTTTTGGATGCCTTGTTCCTTGAGTTTGTTTACCACTTTGGCTTCGGTGGCAATGGAGGCATGGTCGGTACCGGGCACCCACAGCGCATTTTTGCCCTTCATGCGTGCACGACGGATCAGCACATCCTGAATGGTATTGTTGAGCATATGGCCCATATGCAGCACACCGGTTACGTTTGGTGGCGGTATGACGATCACATAAGGCTCGCGTTCATCAGGTTCTGAATGAAAGTAGCCTTTTTCCATCCAATGGGCATACCATTTATCTTCGGTTGTTGCAGGATTATATTTGCTGCTGATCTCCATGTGTTTAACTGTTATTTATAATTGAAGGTGCAAAATTAGGAAAATTTATGCACGAAGAGGTGGAAATGATAGAGGGTTCAGCGAAAGCTGTCAGCTTGAAAGCTTGTAAAAGTTTGCCTTTGGTCAACAATTTGGACAATTTCACCTTCCAATTTAAGCACCTAAAATTTAAGCACAAAATTGGATTTATAGGTATTTATTGTCGGACTGAATATTTGATTTTAATGAGCTCTGTATAAACTATTTGAACCTAAATTGAGTAGCTTATTATTGTAGCTGAAAAATCATTTGTATCAATTTATGACCCTTAGTAATCAAATTGTTGACCTGAGTAGAAAAATCCTTTGAATGAAAATTCGTCCGCTAAAAATAGAAAAGCAGGATGAAGGTTAACATCCTGCTTTCATTGTGGTTTTATAGCTTCCTTAATTCAAAGCGGGAATGGGAAACTTGGGTGTTTGTTTGCCATTTTTTTCATACAAGCCCCATGAAGGCCCAACACCATTTGGTTCGTTTGTTTTCCAGGGTTCATCAAACATGGCAAACCAAAAGCTGTTATAAGCCTGTTTCTTGAAATTGTTTCCGTTTACCCAGTCCAGGGTGGTTTTGAAATTCGTTTCAGCAAATTGTACATTTTCGCGCCCTGTTGCAGTGCCATTATTGCCAACGCCGGTAGGCCAGCCTATTTCGCCAATAATTACGCCCAGCCCGAAATTGTTTTCGGCATTCGCCATGCCATGCTGATACGACCATTCCATATTGCCATGGATGTTATCAGGTTGGCCATTGCCATAATAGGGATAAATCGTCATCAGAATCACCCTGTTGTCAGGAGTGTTTAGGTCTTTGCATTGTTGCAGTATCGGGCCACAATAAGCTTCGTTGGGGTAGGTGCTTTGGCTGTCGGCACCCACACCGGTGATACAGGATGTGATGGGAAGTTCAATTCCTTCGGCACTTAGCTTTTCGTGGGCGTATCTCATATAATTAGCCACTGTAGCAGGTTCAATAAAATTTGGGCCTTTCAAATTGGTTTCATTGCCTACAATCAATCCTAAAACAGTATTTGGAAACGATTTAATCTGTTGGATTGCTTTGTTTATATCTGCTTTGGTTTGTGCCTCATTGTTGGGATAACAATGAACCCCAAGTGCAACTTCCAGTCCTTTTGAAGCTGCTACACCCACAATTTGATCCATGCCATCGGCTACGGTATAAGTGCGTAAAAAGGGAAAATTCCGGGCAATCAAACTCAGGTCTTCTTCCAATTGCGCCTTGCTGATTGGTGTTCCGGGTGCCTGTCCGTCGTAATGATAGGGACCATAGCAAATACCCAGGTATTCCTTGGCTGCCACTATATCTTTTTGAGCTTCCAGGATGGGTTGTTCGTCATCGGTTTTACTTTCTTCCTTTTTTGAACAGGAAAAGTTGAAAAACGACAAACTTATGAGAATAGCAACAAGAGAAAATCGAATGGAATTGATCATGGCTTATTAGGTTTAGGAAAAACTGTTAAAAGTTTGTTTTAATGCTTTGTAAGTCATTCCCCAAAAAGGTCTGGCTATTTTAAAGTCTTTTAAATTAATGAAGTTTGACGAAGCAAATAAAACTTAAATATTTTTCCGCAAATTAAAAAGGTGAGATATATCAACACATTGATATTGCTAGCTTTAACTTGTCAGTTAAACGAAAATCCGCACTGATTTTCTATGAAAAACCTTTGTTTTACAGGTGTTGAATAATCTTTAAAACCCTTTCAATCCCTTTTCCAGAAAGCTGTTGTCTTCTGTTTTTCTGCTTTCTTCCATGCCAGGCAGGGCATTCATCCAGGTGCCGTAAACAGGATTGGGCAAGACGATCCATTTATTGCCAAAATTACTGATGTTATTTTCCGCAAATGAATCTCTTACGCTGCCATCGGAAGTGTCGAAAGCACTATGAAAATCACCGAGGTTATCACCCATCAGCAGCACGATTTCGTATTTCTGAAGCACTTGTTGCCTGCGTGGCTCTTTGTCATTTTCTTCATTGCGGAGCAAAAGATGTTCATTCACAGCATCCGGAAAGCCGTATTTCTTCAGGTTTTGAATTGTGGCTTCCCTGAACTTTTCTCTACGGTTGGAGATATAAAAAATTGCTACACCTTTTTCGGAGGCATATTTCAAAAAGCTGAGTGCGCCGGGCACGGTATCAGCTTTTGCAGCATGGATCCATTCGTCCCACCTTTCGGGATAGTCAAAATGATCCAGTATGCCCTGAGCCTGATAAGGGCTGTTGTCGAGCACGGTTTCGTCAATGTCAACTACTATGGATAGTAAATTATCTGTCGGGATTTGCAGGCGTGCGTCCAAACGTTCGGTGGCAATGTTAAATGCCTGATAGCAAAGTGCTTTGTACTCGGTTGCCTGTTGTACAAACAAGGTAGCATACATGGCCGGATGATTGCCATGCGCAGCTGTGTTATCATGATGTTGATGGGTTTGCGGGCCATCGCAGGCAGCGAAAGAAAAGATGACGAGGAGCAGAAATCCTAAGACCTTAATTTTCATTTTGATTGAGATTAGTGTTTTAATGCGCTAAAATAAAAAAACCGGATCGAAGATTGATCCGGTTTATGAAATATTTATGCAATGGCTTATTTTTCGCTGTAATCCATAGCTTCCAGACGTTTGTAATAGTTATAGCGCCATTTAGCATTATCTTCGGCCAGCTTGCTAAGTGCTTTCGACTGATCGGGGAAGGTCTTTCTAAGGGAAGAGAAACGCACCTCACTACCGATGAAGCTTTGGAATTTGCTCCAATCCGGTTCTTTGGAATCCAGTTGGAAAGGATTCTTTCCTTCTTCTTCCAGGGCAGGATTGTAGCGATACAGATGCCAATAGCCACTTTCAACAGCATATTTTTCTTCGTATTGGGTTTTTCCCATCCCGATGTGCAGGCCGTGATTGATACAAGGGGCATAGGCAATGATGATGGAAGGACCATCAAATTCTTCGGCTTCTTTCAAGGCTTTGAAGAATTGATTCTGACTGGCACCCATGGCAACTTGTGCCACATAAATATAGCCATAGGACATCATCATGGCACCCAGGTCTTTTTTCTTCACCTTCTTGCCTGAGGTAGCAAACTTAGCCACAGCACCCATAGGTGTTGATTTGGAAGCCTGACCTCCAGTATTTGAATATACCTCGGTATCCAGCACAAGAACATTAACGTTTTCGCCGCTAGCCAAAACGTGATCCAATCCGCCGAAGCCGATATCATAAGCCCAGCCATCACCTCCGAAGATCCAAACAGATTTCTTCACGAAAAACTGTTTCAGTGCAAGCAATTCTTTCGAGAGATTGTCCTTTCTTCCGGTTAGCACTTCGGTCAGTTTGGCGGATGACACGCGTGAGGCTTCTGCCTTGTCAGCAGTTTCAATCCAGTTTTGGAAGGCTTCCTTCAGTTCGGCGTCCAGTTTGCCTTTCATGGCTTCACTCATACGCAGAGCAATGCGTTCGCGAAGCTTATTAACGGCTGTTGCCATTCCATAGCCATATTCGGCATTGTCTTCGAACAAAGAGTTTGCCCAAGCTGGTCCTTCACCTTTTTCGTTGGTGCAATATGGGGTGCTGGGAGCAGAGCCTCCATAGATGGAAGAACAGCCCGTGGCATTGGCCACCATCATCCTATCGCCATAAAGCTGGGTGATGGTTTTGATATATGGTGTTTCGCCACAACCGGCACAGGCACCCGAAAACTCAAACAAAGGTTGAGCAAACTGACTGTTTTTTACTGATTGGAATTTGTCAACCACAGTGTCTTTGTAAGTCACTTTATTGGCGAAATGATCCCAGCGACCGATCTCAGCTTCCTGGCTTTCGAGCGGTTTCATCACCAGTGATTTTTCTTTTGAAGGACAAACATCCACGCAATTGTCGCAGCCTGTGCAATCGAGCGGGCTAACCTGTATGCGGTATTTCAGAGGAGCAAACTTGCCTTTGGTCTCAAGCAGCACTGTTCCATCAGGTAAAGTGGCTTCCTCTTCTTCGTTTACGAGGAACGGACGGATGGCTGCGTGAGGACAAACGTAGGCACACTGATTACACTGAATACAATGTTCGGGTTGCCATTCGGGTACACTCACTGCTATACCACGTTTTTCGTAGGCTGTTGTTCCTGAGGGGAAAGTGCCGTCTTCGCGATCAAGAAATGCGCTAACCGGCAGATCATCGCCCCGCATGGCATTAATGGGTTGTACGACATTTTTAATGAAATCGGGTACGTTACCGTTGTCGGCTATTTCATCGGGGCCAAGTTTTGCCCATTCGGCAGGTACTTCAATTTTTTCGACCTCGCCGCCACGATCCACGGCAGCATTATTCATCTTCACAATTTCTTCCCCTTTTCTGCCATAGGATTTCAGGATGAAGGCCTTCATTTTTTCAACAGCCTGCTCGTAAGGAATGATTTCGGCTACCTTAAAGAATGCCGATTGCATGATGGTGTTGGTGCGGCCTCCCAATCCAATTTCTTCAGCAATGCGAGTGGCATTGATGATGTAGAAGCTGATGCTGTTATCAGCCAGGTATTTCTTGATGCTGTTTGGTAATTTCGATTTGGTTTCTTCGGCATCCCAGATGCTGTTCAAAAGGAAAGTGCCATTTTTTTTCAGGCCTCTGAGCATCTCATATTTGCCCAGATAAGCCGGGACATGACAAGCCACAAAGTCAGGCGTGCCTACCAGATAAGTTGAACGTATGGGTTTGTCGCCGAAGCGAAGGTGTGAGGTAGTAACACCTCCAGATTTTTTCGAGTCGTAAGCAAAATAAGCCTGCGCATATTTATCCGTAGTTTCTCCGATAATTTTAATGGAGTTTTTGTTGGCACCAACAGTTCCATCGGCACCGATTCCATAGAATTTTGCTTCGTAGGTTCCTTTGGGTGCAATGCTTACTTCAGGAAGCAAAGGCAATGATTTGAAAGTGACATCATCAACGATACCAACGGTAAATTGATTTTTCGGCTCTTTCATTTTTAGGTTCTCAAACACTGACATGATCATGGCCGGTGTAGTATCTTTTGAGCTGAGTCCGTAGCGGCCGCCAACAATCATGGGTGCATTAGGTTTGCCATAATAAAGCTCTTTTACGTCGAGGTAGAGTGGTTCGCCGTTCGCGCCTGGCTCTTTGGTGCGATCGAGTACAGCGATACGTTTCACGCTTTCGGGCATTACGTTCATGAAGTATTTGGCAGAGAAAGGTCTGTAAAGATGCACTGTAATCAAACCAACTTTTTCGCCTTTAGCCAGGAGGTAATCAATTGTTTCGCGAATGGTTTCGGTAACAGAACCCATGGCAATGATCACATTTTCGGCATCAGGCGCACCATAATAAGTAAAGGGGTGATATTCGCGGCCAGTCAGTTTGGTGATTTCCTGCATATATTCTTCCACTATATCCGGAATAGGATCGTAGAAACGGTTTGCAGCTTCGCGCGACTGGAAATAGATATCCGGATTTTGGGCCGTACCTCTTGTAACAGGCCGTTCCGGGTTGAGGGCATGGTCGCGGAAACGCTGTAAGGCTTCCCAATCAACGAGGTGCTTCAGTTCGTCAACTTCAAAATACTCTACTTTCTGAATTTCGTGTGAGGTGCGGAATCCGTCAAAGAAATGCAGGAAAGGAATACGCGATTTGATGGCTGCCAGGTGAGCGATTCCGGCTATATCCATGATTTCCTGTACACTACCGGTGGCCAGCATAGCAAATCCGGTGTGACGTGTGCTCATCACATCGCTGTGATCGCCAAAGATTGAAAGAGCCTGGGCTGCCAGACTTCTGGCACTTACATGAAAAACACCCGGAAGCAATTCACCGGAAATCTTATACATATTAGGAATCATCAGCAAAAGCCCCTGTGATGCCGTGAAGGTTGTGGTGAGTGCACCAGCCTGCAACGAACCGTGCACAGCACCTGCTGCTCCACCTTCTGATTGCATCTCGGCTACGTGTACTGTTTCACCAAAAACATTCTTTTTGCCATAGGCTGCCCATTCGTCCACATACTCCGCCATGGTTGAAGATGGCGTGATGGGATAAATGGCAGCTACCTCACTAAACATATAGGCAACATGCGATGCCGCATAGTTACCATCACAGGTTACAAACTTTTTTTTCATTTTCATATCTTATTAGATTTTAGGCTTATACAATATATCGAGGCCTTAAAAAGCATCAGCGCGAAATTACTAAATTAAGCTGTTGCCTTGAATCAAATTGGTCGCAATACAGTACCCAACCCCCTAATTTATAATGATTTTAGATTAGCATGATATAAAATGGTCAATGGAAAATTATGTACATTTACACGCCAAATACATCATCACTAATTCGTAAATAATATTTAAATCTATAACACTATGAGTTTGAATACTAAATACCTGGGTTTGGAATTAAAAAACCCTATTATTGTAGGAGCCAGCAATTTGGTAACAGATACCGAAATGCTCAAAAAACTGGAAGAAGCCGGAGCTGCCGCAATCGTTTACAAATCATTATTTGAGGAACAGATTCATCTCGAAAACCTTGAGATTCATCAGCAAATGACGGATTACAACGAGCGCAATGCCGAGATGACCAGCTTGTTTCCGGACGATCTGTACGAAGCAAGTCCGGATGAGTTTATTTCGAATTTTGCCGAAGCACGCAAGGCCATCAGCATTCCGTTGATTGCCAGTTTGAATGCCGTATATGATGAAACCTGGATTGAATATGCCCAAAAGTTGGAAGCAGCCGGTGCCGATGCCCTGGAGCTTAACTTTTATGCAGTGCCCACAGAATTTGATGTGGACGGAAGGGGTATTCTGAATGAAGAACTCGACATCATTGAGGTGGTGAAAAAAGCTGTAAAAATCCCGGTGAGTGTCAAGTTGAGCGCTTTTTATACCAATCCGCTTTACACCATTTCCGAAATGGATAAAAAAGGTGCTGATGGATTTGTATTGTTCAACAGACTTTTTCAACCCGATATCAACATTGAAACTGAAAGTCATCATTTTCCATACAACCTGAGTAGTGAACAGGATAATCGCTTGGCACTCAGATTTGCCGGCCTGCTTTATGATCAGGTTAAGGCAAGCGTTTGTGCCAGTCAGGGAGTGTTTACGGGTGCCGATGTAATTAAAATGATTCTTGCCGGAGCAGATACAGTGCAGGTTGTAAGTACCATTTATAAGAATGGCCCGAAACAAATTACAAAGATGCTGCAGGAAATGGAAGCCTGGATGGCCACCCGTCAGTACAATTCGCTGGATGATTTCAGAGGGAAGCTTTCAAGGGCAAAACTGAAAGATCCTTTTACCTACAAACGCGCACAATATGTTGATATCCTGATGAAGTCGGGGGAGATTTTCAAAAAATATCCTATGCGCTAGTTATTTCATAATAATTGGATTGAAAGCTGTGATCTTCGGATTGCAGCTTTTTTTCTGAAAAGCAGATCAATTATAACGGATTGAAAGCTGTAAGTTTGCAGAAATCGAACCTTTAAATTTGGATTGCATGAAAGTGCCGTCAAACGATCTCAGAACCATTCGCAGCTTTTACCAGAATCAGCTTGAACCCATTTATGGTAAAGCAGAGGCAGCTCAGTTGATACTGGTTTTGATCAGGCATTTTTTTGGTTTTGATCGTACACAGCTCGCCTTGCGCACTGATATACGTCTTTCAGAATCAGAAATGCTGAAATTGCATTTTGCGGTAAAGGATTTGCTTCAACACAAACCGGTTCAATACATCACGGGTGAAACTGAATTTTTTGGACATTCCTTTCTTGTAAAACCCGGGGTTTTAATTCCGCGGCCTGAAACAGAGCAACTGGTTGACATGATCATCAAGCGGTTTGATCAGTCTAACTCACTTTCAATCTGGGATTTGGGAACAGGATCGGGTTGCATTGCGATCAGTCTGGCACTGGCCTTGCCACAAGCAAAAGTAACGGCATTCGACTTGAATGAAGATGCCATTGACTTAACAAAAGTAAATTCGCAAAGATTGCATGCCACCATTTCCTTGCAGCAGACTGATGTTTTGGAAATGAGTCCGACAGAAAAACGAAAAGTGAATGTTATTGTCAGTAATCCACCCTATGTTCGTCATTCAGAACGACTTAAGATGAAGAAGAATGTATTGAATTTTGAACCGGAAATGGCCCTGTTTGTGCCGGATGAGGATCCTTTGCTTTTTTACAGGGCGATCGCAAAACTGGCGCATCAATCACTTGCTGAACAAGGCGAGATATGGTTCGAAATCAATGAAGCTTTTGGGAAAGAGACGGCAGAAGTTTGTGAAAACGCTGGTTTAGGAAAGGTGCAGATTTATCAGGATTTTCACGGACGAGATCGTTTTGTGAGTGCTCTGAAACTCTGAAGTAATAGGGGAAACGTCTGGCTGTAGATCCCTGCTTCATTGCTTTCTCTGGGGCCTGCAATAAGAATCTTACGGCATGGGGTTTTAATTGATTCCAGTATTTCTTCTTCAGCCTTATTGTTTTGTTCCAGAACTACTATTTTCAGTGGTTTTTGAAGTTTTTTGGCCAGCCGGATTGTCAATGCAGTTCCTGCGTCAGGTTTTGACATCACAATAATAAGCACTAAATCAGCCAGCACCACATTTCTCCTGGTTCGTTTGTTATAACTGTCCGAATGAATTTCAGTGAGCGGATATTTCAAATCGATTGTGCCATCTTCTGCCATTCGGCCTTTTGGACAATAACCTTTTAGTGAGATACCTGCTTCCAGCGCAGCATCCATTGCAGCACGGTCAAGGCCGGTTTGGCCTCCGCTGATAAGGATCAAATCTTTCAGGCTTTATTGTTCTTTTCGGTATGATACAGCATGAAGTCGCGCTGCGATTTATACAGGTTAAAGCTAAATAAGCCAAGGTTTTTAGTTTCTTGTAAGATGGTCATAAACAGCAAACTATTCCGTGTGCTGCCAGCTTCTTTTTTGATCCTTTTCACCTCATTTTTTCTGAACAAATCGATCAGGTTCAGAAATTTTTGCTGTTCGGCACTGATATTTTCCTGATTGCTGAAATTGCCGTCTTTGATATCCGAAGTGATATGAGTAAAGAAATTACCCAGATGCTGACTCAGAATTTTCAGCTCAGATAATTGAGCCTTGCTGAATTCTTTATGATTGTTGCTGATGTGGGTGTAAACAGGATTAACAATGAAATTAAGACTGTGTAGTATTTCGCGCAGATAATCCAGCACCTGCACATAATAATGCCCGCTCTCGAGTGCGTCTTCTTTAAGCTTGGCTATGATAATAGTAACAGAATTCTTTTTATGCTTGGCATCTTTTTCGATTTTCTCAGTTGTTTTAGCAATTTTTTTCAAGGCCTTCACATCAAAATCAGATAATGCAGCAATTGTTTTTTTATACTCAAGCTGAGTTTGATGCATGATGTTATTTACACTCAGGCTGCACTGTTCAAGAATGTTTTCGTTGTTAATCTGTTCCAGTCCTTTGTTGCTTTCGGCTTTGCTGGCTTCGCGCGAGGTATGTATTTTGTGCGTACGATAAACCAGATAAATGGAAATAAGAACCATGATACCAATGGCATACATATTTCCGAAGTAGAAAAACAGTGCAATTAAGAAGGCAACCGTAAAAGCAGAGAGTGCCGTAAAAAACCAACCGCCAATTACTGAAAAAACTCCGGTAACCCTGTACACAGCACTTTCTCTGTCCCAGGCACGGTCAGACAATGAGGTGCCCATAGCAACCATAAAAGTAACGTAAGTAGTTGATAAAGGTAGTTTTAGTGATGTGCCTAAGGCAATCAATATACTTGCCACAACCAGATTTACGGAGGCACGTAGCATATCAAAGGCAGGATAGTCTTTTTCGTTTTTGTCGTGGCTAACCAGGGCAAATTGCTTGTCGATATTGTTTTTTAGCCGGTCGGGAATTATGGATGAAAGGCGTTCTGATAGTTTGATTGTCATTCTTACGATGGTGCGCGATAGCTGTGAAGAAGAAAAACGTTCATCACCTTCGTCCTGCCGACTGAGGTCAATGGTGGTTTTAACAACACTTTTGGCTTTACGGGAAGTAAAAAGTGTGACTACCATCACCAAACCGGCCAGCAGCAAAAACAGGGTAGGTGTTTGCACTTTTCCTTTGAGTGAGCTCATGAGTAAAAAATCAGGATCTGCACCCGGGTTGTTGATCAGGGTTTTAAAGGATTCAAAACCTGCCAGTGGTACCCCGATAAAGTTAACCAAATCGTTTCCTGCAAAAGCCATCGCCAGAGCGAAGGTGCCCGCAAGCACAACGGTTTTCAGTATGTTGAGTTTAAAGAGCCAGTTAAAGAGCTGTAGCAAAGCCGTGAAACTCACAAAACTCACCATGATAATAAGGAATGAATTCGATTTGATCCATGTACCTACATCATCAGTGATAAAGGAAGCACCCTTAACACCTTTGATCAACATAAAATAGATGATGGCCGTGATGGCAAAACCGCCGTATAATGCCCCGAAATATCTCATGCGCTTTTCGAAGCGGAAAGAGAAAAGCCAACGGGTGAAAAACTGTATCAAAGCACCAACGCTAAACGCGATAACTACCGATAGCAAAATACCAGAAATGATAGCCAGTGCCTTGGAAGTGTTGATATAATCGCCCATGCTCAAGCCCGAATCACTCTCATAGAGCTTCATCATGGCGATGGCAACCGAAGCACCAAGCAGTTCAAAAACGATGGAGACTGTTGTAGAGGTGGGCAGCCCGAATGTATTAAAGGTATCCAGCAGAATGACATCAGTGATCATAACTGCGAGAAAAATCAACATGATTTCGGAAAAATAGAACTTGTCAGGATGAAAAATCCCGCTTCGTGCAATTTCCATCATGCCACTCGAAAAGGTAGCACCAAACAGCACACCAAGGCCGGCAATAGCCATGATGATCCAGAAAGGAGCCGCTTTGGCACCTATGGCCGAGTTTAAAAAGTTTACGGCATCGTTGCTAACTCCCACAACTAAATCGGAAATTGCCAGGATGAAAAGAACTATTACCAGGGCTAAATAAATGTTTTCCACAGTTTTAAGCTTTCTGAGTTTAGAACAGCGAAATTATAAAAATCCTTTTTACTATCATTGTTAACTTAACATTAATTTATTAAGTGCTGTGGGACTAGTTATTTGGCCAAAAATAGATATTTTCGCTGCGTTAAAAGCATTTGCCAATGCGTAAAATATTAGTTTTAGTTCTGATTTTTAGAGCCTTGACGGTATGTAGCCAGGATTCTGTCGGCTTCAAACCACATGGTAGTCCGGTGATGCGGGTCTTTTCAAATTTTGTGAGCCCCCTGGATGGTTCAGATAAACAAACCTCTTTTGAATTGAAAAGAGCGTACCTGGGATATACCCAACGGCTTTATCCGGAATGGGAAGCTTCGATAGTGCTCGATATCGGAAGCCCAAACGACGACTCGCCTTATTCTTTATTGAAGCGTTATGCCTATTTCAAGATTGCCTCACTCACTTATACACATAATAAATTAGCCATAAAGGCAGGAATTATTCCACGTTACAGTATGAATGCACCCGAAAAATATTGGGCCCGGCGATACATTGAAAAAGTATTTCTGGATGCATACCGTTTTGCCCCAACCGCTGATATTGGTATTGGAATGGAATATGAGCTAAATCAGAAAATATCGGTTTATACTGCACTGATGAATGGCGAAGGATACGACCAATTGCAACATGATAATACCTATGAATGGTCGGTTGGAATGCAGTTTACTCCTTTATCGTGGCTTTTGCTTAGAGCAAACCTCGACTATTCAAAAAAGCTTGTTTCCGAAACAATGACTTCTTTGTTTGCCGGCCTCAGGTTTAAGGGCGATTATGTTGCCGGTCTGGAGACAAACTGGTTGCACAACGAGAGTTTCAAATCCGGTAATGAACGTTATGGGTATAGTGTTTTCGGACATAAAACCTGGCAGAAGAAATATGCGATATTTGCCCGATACGACTGGTTAGAATCCAATATACCAAAGGGCTATAATTATCCCTGGAATTTAGCAAAAGATGGCTCGGCCTTACTTTTCGGGATTGAATATTACCCCAAACCAAAAATTCATCTCTCCTTTAATTATCAGGATTGGTTTCCGGCAGCAAAAGATTTGTCCAACACAAAGGCTTTGTTCGTTAATTTAGAATTCAGGTTATGAAACACAACGGCTTGATACTATTCCTTGTTTTATTGGTGGTTGCAGGCAGTTGCCGAAAAACAAAGTTTTCTACCGAAGGTGATTTTACAGTGATCAAGGATCAGGGGTTTGGCATTGGCGACAGGCATTTGCGGGCTTCTGAATCCTATCTGATCGAGGGTTTGGTTTTTGTAAACGACGGGCAAACCCTCACCATCGAGGCCGGGACTGTGATTCGGTTTAAGGCAGGTCAGGCAGATCAGGCATCCGCACTGATAGTGGCTCGTGGTGGAAAAATAATTGCAAAGGGTTCGTCTGATGACCCAATTATTTTTACAGCCGAAGCAGACGATTTGAATGGTTCTGTGCCAATACATACGCAGGGTTTGTGGGGAGGGTTGATGATTTTGGGAAGTGCCCCCGTAAACACTCCTTCGGGTGAGGCACAGATCGAAGGCATTGTCTTATCAGAGCCAAGGGGCTGGTTTGGAGGTGCTAATGAAGCGGATAATTCCGGAGTTCTTGAGTATGTTTCTATCCGACATGCCGGCACAAATATTGGGCAGGGCAACGAAATAAACGGGCTTACCCTGGGTGGTGTGGGCAATCAGACCAGCATTCATCATGTGGAGGTAATCTCAAGCCTGGATGACGGAGTGGAGTTTTTTGGCGGAACTGTGAATACCCGATATATGGCTGTGGCTTTTTGTGGGGATGATGCTTTTGATATTGACCTGGGTTATCAGGGAGTTGGCCAGTTTTGGCTGGCCGTGCAGCCCCAGGCTTCCGGCGATCGTTTAATTGAAGTGGATGGTAATAGTGTGGATTATCCCATTCAGCAACCATTGAGTGTGCCTGTGATTTCTAATGCAACATTGATAGGACATCGCGAAAACGCTGGTGTTCAGTTGATTAGTTTCGACAACAATGCTGCTGGTATCATCTCTAATTCTATTATGGTAAATGAAGACAACGGCATTTTGATTGAGTATTCAGGTTTCAGGCCGTCAAGCTTTGATCACTTTTCAACTGGTAGGTTGCAATTGGTTGCCAATACTTTTTTTCAGGTGAATGCTGATGAGACGGATAAGATTTTTAGGGTGAGAGGAATTAGTGGAGAATCTGTGGCTGAACAGCAGGAAATGTTGTCGGATTATTTTCTTACAGCAGCAAATCAGCTTGCTGATCCGGGGTTT
>JAQVGO010000020.1 GCA_028696715.1 Bacteroidales bacterium | reverse complement strand
TCAAAATGATTATCTTTGCTGCCATTTCCACAAGCTTTTTTTTGAAAATATATGGATCAGATGAGTAAAAAGAGAACTGCAGCAAAGACATCAAATACATGGAATAAGGAAGAAATTCTACGCGATTTTTATATAGGATGGTTGAGCCGAAATATAAGTTTGTTGGGTCGCAGGGAGGTGCTCACCGGCAAGGCTAAGTTTGGCATTTTTGGCGATGGAAAAGAGGTGCCGCAACTGGCCATGGCCAAAGTTTTTCGCGAAGGCGACTGGCGCTCGGGCTACTATCGCGACCAAACTTTTATGCTGGCAGCCGGAATGATGACACCTGAAGAACTTTTTGCGCAGCTTTATGGTGATACTGATCTGCAGGCTAATCCCGGAAACGGAGGCCGCCTGATGAACAACCATTTTGGCACACGCTTACTGGACGAAAAAGGGGAATGGAAAAAGCAAACGGAAATGAAGATCTCGAGCTGCGACACCTCCCCCACTGCCAGCCAGATGCCGCGTCTGCTGGGACTTGCGCTGGCATCCAGGTATTATCGTCAGGACGAAAAACTTGCACAATCTGATTTCTTCTCAAAAAAAGGCAATGAAGTAGCTTTTGGTACGATTGGTGATGCCTCCACTTCCGAAGGTCATTTCTTTGAAACCATTAATGCTGCCGGTGTTTTGCAGGTGCCAATGGCCATTTCCGTTTGGGACGATGGCTGGGGAATTTCCGTTCCCAACAAATTTCAAACGACAAAAGGCAGCATATCCGAAATACTGAAAGGCTTTGCCAAAGAAGGAGATTCGAATGGTTATTACATCTACAAAGCAAGTGCCTGGGACTATCCAGAGCTTTTGCGTGTATATCACGAAGGCGTTGACAAATGCCGCACAGAGCACGTTCCGGTGCTTTTTCATATCACCGAATGCACCCAGCCACAAGGCCATTCCACTTCCGGCTCGCACGAACGTTATAAATCGCCTGAGCAACTGGAAGAAGAAATCCATCGTGATGGATTGGTGCACCTGCGTGAATGGATCATAAAGGAAGATATTGCCGAAGCAGACGAGCTCGACAAGATTGAAAAGGAAGCAGCCAAAGACGCAAGGGAAGCACGCAAAAAAGCCTGGAAAAACTTTCAGCAACCACTGTTGGATAAAAGAGATGAGTTTATCAAAATGACCGATGTGACGACCTGTAGCTGTGCCAAAACAAAAAAAATAGAAGCAATCAAAAGTGATCTGGCAAAAATTGGCGAACCCATCCGAAAAGACATTCTCTCGTCCGGGAAAAAGATTCTGCGACTTATCTGTGATGCCTGTACAAACCCCGAAAACTCTTTAAAAACAAATGTCACCACCTGGCTCGAAAAAGAACTGGCCGATGGTCGTGAAGCCTACAGCAGCCATCTGTGGTCCGAATCTGAAAATGCAGTCAAAAATATTCCAGGTATTGCACCTGTATTTGATGAAAAGGATGATCTTGTTCCTGGAAGAGAAATCCTCAGGGATAATTTTGATAAGCTTTTTGAAAAGTATCCCGAACTGATTGCCTTTGGTGAAGATGTGGGTAAGATTGGCGGCGTAAATCAAACTTACGAAGGTCTGCAGGAAAAATATGGCAGCCTCCGCATCAGCGATACCGGCATCCGCGAAGCAACAATTATCGGGCAAGGCATAGGACTGGCCATGCGTGGTTTGCGTCCCATCGCCGAGATTCAATACTTCGATTATTTGCTTTATGCACTCGAGCTCATTTCGGATGACCTCGCTACACTGCAATACCGCACCCGAGGCGGACAAAAAGCACCTTTGATCATCAGCACCCGAGGCCATCGTCTCGAAGGCATCTGGCACGCAGGATCGCCCCTGAGTATGGTCATTAATTCTATCAGAGGAGTACATGTGGCCGTTCCGCGAAATATGACCCAGGCTGCGGGTTTTTACAACACCTTCCTGGCTTCTGACGAGCCTGCCCTCATCATCGAACCTTTGAATGGTTACCGCCTCAGGGAGCAAAAACCATTGAATCTGGGAGAATACCGAATTCCGGTTGGCAAACCCGAAACCCTGAAAGAAGGCTCTGACCTTACCCTTGTTACTTATGGTTCCTGTGTGCGTATTGCAGAAGATGCCGTGGCTCAACTGCAGGAGTTTGGTATTGATGTAGAACTTATCGATGTGCAAACTTTGCTGCCTTTTGATGTGGATCATACCATTGTTGAATCATTGAAGAAAACCAATAAAATTGTGTTTTTCGATGAAGATGTTCCCGGCGGGGCTACTTCCTATATGATGCAGCAGGTGATCGAAAATCAGCAGGGATATAAATATCTGGATGCAGAACCCAAAACACTCACAGCACGCGATCACAGGGCTGCCTATAGCACTGACGGTGATTATTTTTCGAATCCCAACGCCGAAGATGTGTTTGATGTGGTTTACAATATCATGCACGAATACAATCCACAACGCTACCCGAAGATTTTTTAATAGCTGATTTTGCTTGTGGACTTGTCTTTCGGATTAATAGCATAAAACTGTAAATCAGATATGATTTATCTTTGCCCCAAGTTTTTCTGTTATGGTTTTTCGCTTCTTGCTTCTTTTCCTTTTTGTTTTGTCATTGGGCTGTGAAAAACAATCCGATGATCAGGTTATCGAACCTAAAAGGGAAAATAGCTTGTTGAAGCTTGAAACGAAGAGGGCTTCTGTTATCGGGATCAATGCAAAAGAACACCTGACACAGAGAGATTTTCAAAAACCCGAAACCACTACTTTAACAACTTTTTCGGAAGACATCGGTACCCTGGCTTCAATAAGTATTTTTGGTCTTACCGCTGATGATATCACCTCGGAGGAGGTATTCATGAAGCCTGAGAAACCTTTGTTTGTTGCGCAATCATCAGCCATCCACCCCTCCTACCTCATCCTTACATTTGACAACGATATTTTTGCTGAAACGGATTATTACTACACCAATGGCTTTTCAGTTGGTCTGGTTCATCCAATATTTAACAGCGGAATTTTAAGAAAAATCCTGCCTGATTTAGGAAGTAACTCGCTCAATACCACTGGTGTCAGGATTCATCATTTTATGTTTACACCCCAAAATCCTGAAGCAATCGAGATTGACCCTGACGACAGACCTTTTGCCGGTGTGCTTTTAGCAGAATATTTTAATTTAAGTCAACTGATGAGTCGCAGAATAAACATTCATGCCAGTCTGAGGCTAGGTGTAATCGGCAAGGCATCCATGGCACAAGCCCTCCAAACGGCTATGCATCAGCTCGAACCCACAGGCTGGGATGATCAGATTGGCAATGATCTGCTAATAAATTATGATCTGAGTTTTGAAAAACTATTATTCTCCGGTAAATTTTGGCAGTTAAGCGGCATGATTGAGGCTGGATTGGGAAGTTATCAAACCTATGGCGGTGCTGCTTTTCAATTTCGGATAGGATTGCTCAATGGGATGAAAAACAGTTATTTACCCGGATTAGAAAACACTGATTTGTCGAAAAACCAAGCTGGAAGTTTTTGGTTTTTCGTTCAACCCGCCTGGCACTTTGTTGTGCACAATGCCAGTTTGAATGGAGGTTTTTTAAACAAGTCAAATACACACTTTTTCGGGCATGATGAAATAACCAATAGCCTGGCACGTTTTTCAGCTGGTTTTTCGTGGCATTATCGAAAACTAGGGCTTGGCATCAGATGGACGCATGTCGGGCCTGAGTTTGAAACAGCCAAAAATCACAACTGGGGCAGCATGAGCCTGCTTTATACACTATAATAGACTATGAAATTGAAAAAATCGCACCTAAACGGAAAAAACGGAAGCTCAAAAGCTTTGCCACAAAAGGATAAGATTGTATTTCCCGTTACCTATGAACTTAAGGTTATCCTGGAACTTTCGCGGCCTAAAAATGAATTGAGAGATGAACTGGAAAGCCTGTTCGATCGTCACAGGATTTCCTTTACTTTTCTGTCAGAAAAGCCCAGTTCCAAAGGGAATTATACCAGTCTGAGTTTTAAAGTAACACTAATTGACGAACCTCAGATGAAGGCACTTTATGCAGGTCTTGAAGGAATAAAAGAGATAAAATTTGCAGTGTGATGCCTGAATTTGGAAGTCAACTTATTTTGTTAGCTGCAGGCGGAAGTCTGGGAACAGTTTTACGATACCTGACGTACCAGTTTGCCGACAAATACCTTAATCAGCATTTGCCCTGGGGAACTTTGCTTGTAAATTTAATAGGTTCATTTATAATTGGGTTGGTATGGGGCATTATGGAAAAATCTGCGCTGGCACCGGCGTGGAGGTTTTTCCTGATTATTGGTGTTTTGGGAAGTTTCACTACCTTTTCGGCCTTTGTCTATGACAGCTTTTACCTGTTCAATCAGGGACAATTTAAGATGCTGTTGATCAATTTGCTTTTAAACAATGGACTAGGACTGCTTTTATGTGGATTAGGATTCTACGGAATAAAACTTTTCACCTGATATGCACGAACTTGAGCCTTTCTACAATTGGCGACATCTTTACGTTGCAGCCGACGACAGCCGCTCACCCTTTCATGGGAGAAGTTACAGCGAGATCTACTGCAGCCATGCTGTTTACAATTATCTGATTCATCCTCAATGGGATGAGTTTGGTTCGGCTACGCTTTATCTGAAAGTTTTACAATGCGACTACAATTTGCAATATGCTGTAATTGAACTGCTTGGCGAATGGAATGATTTGTTATATAACGACATCATGTTTTTCTACAGAAATGTGATTGAAGATATGTTGGATCAGGGAATCATTCATTTTATCCTGATTGGTGAGAACATCTTGAATTTTCATGCAGATGGAGATGATTATTACCAGGAATGGTTTGATAATCTGGAAGATGGCTGGATTGTTTGCCTTAATTTCAGAGATCATGTAGTAGATGAGTTCGTCAGAGCCCGACTGGATTATTACCTGGCTTTTGGCGGAAAATTTGATGGTTTCAACTGGCGCGCACTGGAACCTGAACAGCTTTTCGAAAAGATTAATGAGTTGGTAATGAAAAGATTAATGCCTTAATCATGAAAGAATTAATGGCTATTCAAATACAGGTTTTTGGAAGGGTGCAAGGTGTTGGGTTTCGCTATTATACACAGCAGAAAGCCAATGAACTTGGGTTGACAGGCTTTGTAAAAAACAAATCAGACGGCAGCGTGTTTATAGAGGCAGAAGGCGAAGAAACAAAACTTAATGAATTGCTTGTGTGGTGTCATAGCGGCCCGTCATGGGCTAAGGTTCAGGATGTTAAGTTTCAAAAGATGCCAACAGTTGGTTATGCTAAGTTTAATGTAAAATGAAATCCCATGAAGAAAATTATAAACTTATTGTTGTTGCTGTTACCTATTTTTGCTTTAGCGCAGGAAAGTTTCGAAACCCCTGAAGGCGAACTCAAAATTACGATAGTAGGCCATGCCAGCCTGATGCTTGAGTTTCAGGGCAGAATAATTCATGTGGATCCCTGGTCGCAGCTTGGTGATTATGACCAGCTACCCGATGCCGACCTTATTTTGCTCACGCATGAACATCGTGATCATCTGGATAAGAGTGCTTTGGATAAGATTACCTCATCAAATACTAAAATGATTTACACAAGGATTTGCGATAGTATTTTAGCTTATTCCGGTGCAAAAGAAATTTTAATCAATGGGGATCGCACAAGTTTTGAAGGAATTGATATTGAAGCTGTTCCGGCATACAACCTGATTCATAAAAGAGAGAATGGGCAGCCTTTTCATCCAAAAGGCAGAGGAAATGGTTATGTACTTACTTTTGGCGATACCCGGCTTTACATTGCTGCAGACACAGAGGATATCCCTGAAATGAAACAACTTGGGCAAATCGACATTGCCTTTATTCCTATGAATATTCCTTACACCATGACACCACAAATGGCTGCCAGAGCTGCTAAAATGATTCAGCCCAGGGTGTTATATCCTTATCATTACGGCGATTCCAAATTGGATGAATTAGTTGAATTGCTTAAAGATGAAAAGGAAATTGAAGTTCGATTACGTTAATCAGCCAATTTGACAGCCCTTAGAACATGTCGCTTCCCCGGAGGGCCGGCTAATCGCTCAATCGTAAAACCACTTTCACGTAAGGCATTTTTTACCACACCTTTTGAGCTGTAAGTAACTAAGATACCTCCTGGCTTCAGGGCTTCATAAAGCTTTACAAAGACCTGTCTGCTCCATAGCTCAGGTTGCACATTAGGACTGAAAGCATCGAAGTAAATCAAGTCAAAATAGCTTTTAGCTGGTTCCAATTCAAGCAGATCAATATGGATTCTTTTTAATTTAAACAAACCATTTCCAAATGTTTGTTCAATCCCGGCCTCATTGTGAAATGTGATGAAGTCGTTTTTAAAAGTTTCAAATTCAGCTAATTGAGTAAAATTTAATTTAGCTGCGTTTTCAGGGCTTAAGGGAAACGCATCAATGGAAGTGTATTCAATTTGGATTGACCTGCGACAAGCTTCAACAAGGGTCAATAAGGCATTAAGTCCTGTGCCAAAACCAATTTCAAGCAGATTAATTTTTGCAGTTGATTGATTTTGTACAAAATAATTCAATCCATTTTGGATAAAAACCAAGTTGGACTCTGTTACTGCACCAAAGGTTGAATGAAAAGTTTCGCCTGTCACCGGATCACGCAAACTTGAGCTCCCGTCACCAGTGATTATTGACTCATAATCGATATGAGATAAGTATTTGTTTTTCATTCGCTTATGGTGGTAATCAGATTTAATGAATAATCAAACCTAAAGCTTGAAGTTTGGGAATTGGGGCGGATCACTTTTAAGAAATCACCGTCAAGGTAAAAAACAAAACGCCCCGAACCATTAGCAGCCACACCCTTAATATGTTGGCTGGTAGCCAGATTTGTAATGCTATTGGTGTTAAACGACCAATGCTTTAGCATCTCATCGTTATGAAGATAAAAGTTGTCGTTTTTGTGAAAAACAGGTGCAAAAAATTGGAAACTCGAAATACTTTTCTTCAATGTAATAACTTCTGTGTCAAGATCAAACAAAGAAATATTGGTTGACAGTCCATCGCTTGAAAACATCAAAATCTGATTGTTTTTTCCGGCTGGAATCAAATCTAAAGGCAAAAAATTTAAAGCATAACGTTTGTAAAATGCACCACTAACCTTGTAAAAGACATATAACCACTTTTGATCTGCCTGCCAATTGTGAACGGCAGCATAAAGGAAATCCTGATCAAAAGTAACTGATTTAATCCGGTAAGCCGGATCAATTGAGGCACTCACCTGCACAAGGCCGGTGCGAATATGATACAACCAAAGATTGCTGTTGTAATCTGCCAATAAAATAGCATCTTCCGTAAGGTGCCAATCACTATATTTGGGTTCCGGGAAGGGAGCTTGTTTTTGCCAAAGTAGCATGGAATCCTTAACCGACCACACTTCAACAACAGACAAATCCTGCGACAACAAAGCCAAGAGATCATCCTGACCATTTCCTTCGATGCGTGCAAGCGGAGAAGTTGTTTTTAAAACTCCTTTGGCTACCAGCTGCGCTGTATCCAAACTGAACAGCAAAGCATGTTGTTGTGCATTATATCCAAAGATCACTTTTTCAGTAAGCGCCGGCCCTTCAGAAATATTCACAGCCTGATACTTCAGCTTGGTGTGCTCACCATCGTCCACCCTGATTTGTATATAGGCAAAACCGGCTTGTATATCATTGGCAGTCAACCAATAATGAATGGTAGTATCGAAGCTGTTAACCTCAATCCATTCAGGGTTATTTAAAGGAATAAAATCCTCATTCACCCACCCAATCCTGGCCTGTTCAATCTTTTGATCATCCTTGATATTAAACACGATATTTTCTCCCTCGCGTTGAAATTCAGGTAGTTCTCCCTGAGGATAAAGAAAACTTACCACAGGAATCCGGTTGTCAGATTCTTTTCGACATGCTATCAATACAATAACCAATAAAATCCAAAAAGCTTTGTGATAATGTTGCATCACTTAAATAGACTGTTTAACTTTGGCTAAAATAATAAATGATAAATTAAGATCGTCAAAAAACCAACTGTTATGTTATATAATCTTCAGTTTTCACAAGTGCTTTTCCTCGATATTGAAACCGTTCCGGCAGTTCCCTCCTTTCATGATTTAAGTGAGCGTATGCAAAAACTATGGATTAAAAAGGCCGAAAAGCTTAAAAAAGACGAAACCGAAACACCTGAAAGCATCTACGATCGCGCTGGAATTTATGCCGAATTTGGTAAGATCATCGTAATTTCTGTTGGTTTTCTTAACGGAAACGAATTTAGGATAAAATCTTATTATGGAGATGATGAAAAACTCCTGCTCGAAGAATTTGCCGAGCTTCTTAACCGCTACTACAATTATCCGGATAGCATGTTATGTGCCCACAACGGCAAGGAGTTCGACTTTCCCTATATCGCACGACGGATGATTATCAACGGCATCGATTTGCCTTTAATCCTGCAAATGGCAGGCAAGAAGCCCTGGGAAATCCGCCATCTGGATACCATGGAATTATGGAAATTCGGAGATTATAAAAACTATACCTCGCTTGATTTGCTTACGGCCATTTTTGATATTCCCACCCCAAAAGACGATATAGATGGAAGCATGGTTGGCAAGGTTTATTGGGAAGATAAGGATTTGGAACGTATTCGAGAGTATTGCCAAAAAGATGTCTTGGCTATCGCACAGTTGATGCGCCGCTACCTCAATCAGCCCCTTATTAAGGATGAACATGTTATTTTTGCCGACAATTAATACTAAAGTAAATGGCCAAACACCTGCTTTCCAAATCAACCTATATAAAGAGTTTACAATGTCAAAAATCACTTTATTTACATAAAAAACGACCATTTTTAAGAGATAAAATGAGTGCCGTTCAGCTGGCCAAATTTCGGCGGGGAACAGCCGTAGGTGTGTTGGCACGCGATCTTTTTCCAGGTGGTATCGACATGACGCCTAAATCTCCTTCGCAATACCAGGCAAAACGTGACGAAACCTTGCTGGCCTTGCAAAACCCTGAAATCACAGCTATTTACGAAGCTGTTTTTCAATACGATGAAGTGTTGATCATGCTGGATATCCTGGTTCGCGAAGGCGATAAATGGCGGGCAATCGAAGTGAAAAGTTCACGCGGGCTATCTGAGACCTACCTGCAGGATGCCTATTTGCAGTATTATGTGTTAAAAGGAAACCTTATCCCATTACTTGACTTCGAACTTTTCTATCTCAACGAGGAGTATGTTTTGGGGGACGAACTGAATCTTCAGGAATTATTTATCTCACAAAGCGTTATGAATCAAGCCGAAGAAGTAATCGATCTGACGGCACTTCAAATCAAAAATGCCAAGGAAACACTTCAATTAACCAAATCGCCCGAAGTGCCCATCGGAACACATTGCTACAAACCCTATCCCTGTGATTTTATCGGTCATTGCTGGAAAAATGTTCCACAAAACAGTTTGTTGTATCTTTCATCTGAAAAATTGGGACAGCGCTTTAAATGGTATAACCAAGGTGTTGAACTTCCCGAACAGTCTGAAAACTATTATCTTAAAGAACAAATTGAGGCATTAAATCACAACACCTATTACCTGAACAAGCAGATTTTTCAAGAAGCAATAAAATCATTTAAACTAACAGAACCCACTTATCTAAAATTTCTTATTCATCATGCTGCAGTCCCGACTGTATCAGGCAGAAGACCTTACGAAGCGGTTGTTCTTGCTGTTTGTGCTTTTCAACCACATAACCAGCAACAACAAATTTTTTATTGGAACAACGCCAAGCAATCGGACGGACCAAAACTGGCAGATTTTCTAAATCAAATCTGGTTGAATTCAAGTTGTTTAATTGTGTATGAAAACAATAATCTGGATGTTGAGACTAAAAATATTTCCGGGTTGAATACTGAAATTCAATGGCTTAACTATACAGATTTATTAGATTCAGCACATTTTATGTTTCCGGCCATTGAAGAAAAATATGAACTAAACACATTGCAAAACCACTTATTCCCCGAATTAAAACCGCTTAAAGAAGAAGCTTGGTTGCTGAAAGATTTGCTGGAAGAACCTGAAAAGAACAGTGCAAAAGTCAATTTTCAATTATCACAGTACTGCCAAAGCCTGCATAAGCTGCATCATTACTTTTTAGCAGTGAAATAATTCAGTAGGATAAGTCAGCTGACATTGTTGAAAGCGTTGATAGCAAAGAAAAAGCGAAAGTTATAAACATTCACATCAAAAGCAAAATCATATTTGTATTTTTGGACAATGAATCAAAAAACCACACGATCAACAAAAAAGTCAATAACAGCAGGGGATCCATTAAAGGAGGTGCTTCTGCAACATGGTAGAGTTCCTCCACAGGCCGTCGATCTGGAAGAAGTAGTGCTTGGTGCCATGATGCTTGAAAAAGATGCCGTAAATGCGATCATCGACATCCTGAATCCTGAAGTTTTTTACAAAGATGCTCATCAAAAAATCTTCAAGGCTATTCATCAATTGTTCTCCAAGTCAGAAGCCATCGATATTCTGACGGTTACCAATGAACTCAAAAGCATGGGTGAGCTCGAAATTGTGGGAGGGCCCTATTACATATCACAGCTGACCAACCGGGTGGTATCTGCTGCCAATATTGAGTTTCATGCCCGTATTTTGATTCAAAAATATATTCAGCGAGAACTGATTATGATTTCGTCTGACATCATCAAAGATGCTTACGAGGATACTACTGATGTTTTTGATTTGCTCGACAAAGCCGAAAGCGGACTTTTTGCTGTGAGTGAAAGCAACCTGCGAAGGAGTTTCGAAGCGATGCCAGAGCTGGTGAAAAGGGCCATCGAAGACATTGAGAATGCCCGAAACAGCGATGCCAATTTGCGTGGAGTTCCATCCGGATATACTGATCTTGACCGTATTACACAAGGCTGGCAAAAGTCGGATTTGATAATTCTGGCTGCTCGTCCCAGCATGGGTAAAACAGCTTTTGCCCTCAATCTGGCCCGAAATGCAGCTGTTGATTTCAACAAACCCATCGCATTTTTTTCCCTTGAAATGTCTTCCGTTCAGTTGGTTACGCGTTTAATCTCAAGCGAAACCTATCTGGCTGCCGAAAAATTGCGCAAAGGTGATTTGCAGGAATACGAATGGCAGCAACTGAATACAAAAATCAATCCGCTCGTAAACGCTCAGATGTATATCGATGATACACCACAGCTTTCAATTTTTGAGCTGAGAGCCAAATGTCGCCGTTTGAAACAACAATTCGATATTCAGATGGTTTTTATTGATTACCTGCAACTTATGACCGCCGGCGGAGATAACCGTGGCAATCGCGAGCAGGAAATCAGTAATATTTCACGTTCGCTAAAGAGTTTGGCCAAAGAGCTCGATATTCCGGTTTTGGCTTTATCGCAGCTAAGTCGTAATGTAGAAAGTAGGCCGGGATCAAAAAAACCAATCTTGTCCGACTTACGCGAATCGGGTGCCATCGAGCAGGATGCTGATATGGTAATATTTATTTATCGTCCTGAATATTATGGTATTAACGATGATGGTGAAGGCAATTCAGTGCAGGGTCTTGCCGTTATCAATATTGCCAAGCATCGTAATGGTAAGCTGGGAGATGTGAACCTGAAATTCGTTGGTCAATTTGCAAAATTTGAAGAGCCGGAAAGCTTTGAACGACCGACAGAACTGAGTCCTAACACAGGTTTTGAAATGCTGCCAACCAAAACGATAGGATCTAAAATGAACGACGATTTTGATCCTGAACCAGATTATGAAGAACCCTTTTAAACCATAAATCAATACTTATGAAAATTAATAAATTATCTGTCATTCTGATCGTTATCGGAATAATAGCAATGGCTTTTACACCGGCTGGTTCGGTTCGGTTTACCTATAAACTCGAAAAAGGCAAGAAATCGCAGATTGAGATCAAGACCAATCAGAACATTTCCATGACCATGACAGGTCAGAGTGTAAACATCAAACAGGATGTAACAATCAATCAATCGGTTGAGGTAACAGATGTGGGATCAGATGGTCAAATTGATTTTTCTGTTGTTTACGATCGGATTCGATTCAAGCAAAATGCGATGGGTATGGAGGTAGAATGGGATTCGGATAATACGGCTGCTTCTGAAGGCAATATGATGGCGCAACAGATTGCAAATCAGCTTAGTAAAGTCATTAAGCAAACTGTTAAATCAAGCATTGACCCGTTTGGCAATCCAATTAAAAACAACAGCTCCGAAGTACTGGGCGAGAGTAATGTTTCGGGTTTTGAGATGGGGATGTTAGTTGTTTTTCCGGATCATGAAGTGGTGGCTGGTGACACCTGGGAAGTGGTAACACAACCCGACCCATCCAGCGATTTCACTATAACTGCGGTATATAAGCTGGATGAGTATAAAAGTAAAACTTCTCAAATCAGTTTTGAAGGCACTGTTGCTGGTACCGAAATGAATGGCACGCCTGCCAAACTTAGCGGAACAATCAGTGGTAAAGCTACTATCGACAGCAAAACAGGCTGGCTTTTGAGTTCTACTTCCATGCAAACCCTGGAGATGGAAATGGAGCAACAAGGCCAAAAAGTGCCAATGACGATGACCAGTTATACTGAGCTTACAGCAAAGTAAATCAGTAATTATTGATCAGTAATCAATTTCAAACTTAGCAAGGATTTCAAGGGCACGTATTCGTAGAGCAGGAATTCGTTTTCCACTGCCGGTAGAACGCCTCTGAAATATTGTTCACTGCCATCAAAATCCAGGGTTGATCCTTCAATTTCGAGTGAGAGATCATCATATTGATTTGCAATACGTGATGCGATTTCCAACTGGGAGATAATTTCAGCTTTGGCTTTGAGCATGGCATATTTGTGGTAATTACCATAGTTGGTATTGAGCAAATAGGTATAGTGTACAAAGTTCTCGTAAGAGGCAAATGCAATTGTATATTGACCCTCAGCCAAAGGTATTGCATCCCGAAAAGTAAAACCATTGCTTTCTTTTAAAGCCTTGTTACGGTTGAGGTTTCCTGAAGTGATCATGTTTTGTATCGATCCGGTTTCAGCTGTCATGTCGGCTGTGATATGCAGAAATTGATGTGGTTTCTCAATTCTTTCAGCAGCAGTCATTTCGCCTGTACTACTGAAGTTGAAACGCATAAAATCCATCAGTCTGATTTTATGAAATGGCGCTTCGGTTTCACCCGTTTTGGGGTTGGTCTGTGTGATTTCACCGGCATATTTAAATAATTCTCCCAAGGCAACATACGAACCGTCTTCTGTTTTATCCAGCCGATGTAGCCAGACTTCGGGCATAACTTTGAAAAACCAGTCGGATACCCGGGTTTTTAAGATTGGTTTCAGGCTCTTCCATTCCATCAGTTGCTTCGCAGCAAAAATGCCATCCGAGTCTATTTCTGCCAAAAACAATCCTCTCGAATTTTTGCTTTCTATTTTTGAACCTTTGTAAAAAGTCCCTGCCATCACAACCGACTTATCTTTTTCGGGATAAAAAGCCGTGGGATAAAAGCTGTTTTCCCCATTTGACAGGGAAGTGTTAAATATCGTATTGCCAGTTGAATTGTCACTGTAAACCATGCTACTGTTCAACACATTGCCAAATTTCTCGACCAGTTGATGCGTTAGAATACCTTGTTCCGTAATCCAAATTTCATATACCCGGGCATTGCCTTTCTCGGTATAAAACTCTTTGCGCCAAAGGCTTTTTAATTGTTTATCAAAGCATTCCAAACTATAACCAGTGCTTTTACTTTTTGCTGGTTCAACAACTATAAAATTTCCTTGTTCTAAAGCATAAAGTTGGGGCCAATAAGCCTTTCCTCTTGCCAAAAGTGGAACTTTGGTTTTCGACAACGACTGTTTTATATTTCCTTCCCTGTCGATTAGCAAATAGTGTAGTG
Organism: Bacteroidales bacterium; assembly: GCA_028696715.1. Lineage (GTDB taxonomy): Bacteria > Bacteroidota > Bacteroidia > Bacteroidales > F082 > UBA5536. The sequence goes on along the minus strand of JAQVGO010000020.1, from coordinate 18,958 downwards.
CTGGCTTAAAGCTGTTATCGACAAAACAAATTAAGTTCTGATCTCCCGATGAAACCATGGTGTGAAACAGGGCGTTTTTAGGTACATCCAGCGTAAATGTTTTACTTTCAGAAAGATCCTGAGCAATAATTTGCATTTCCCAAATGCCATTACTTTTGGAATAAACACTTATGAAAGCATTGGTTTGCTGTTGATTATCTTTTACGGCAAAGACACCATTAAACTTAAAAGGCGAAATCTTTATCTCTAGTTCTTGTGCCTGACTACCGATCATGGCCAGTAGCAATACGGCAAGTATGCTAATTTTCATAGGTTAGTTTTATTTGAGAGCAAAAATAAAAATCTCTTTCACATCCAAGTGTTTCATTTCAGAATTACCCAGATCTTTAAGATATTAAGTTGTTGAGATTTGAATATTAGTCTGGCCATGCCTTTCACTGGACACATTATCTTGGTAAAAATACAGATTTGACAAATCCTGATATAATCGTTTTGATGGGTGCTGGCGGCACCCCCGGATCCGAAAGTTTGTTAAGGTGTTATTACTCTGCCGAGGCCGCTCACGAGTTTCCTGCCACAAAAATTATAATTGCATTTCCGGCTGATACAGCTGATTTCGAAAATAGAAAATACATTATGATGATCAATGAATTAATGCAAAGAGGCATTGATAGCAGCCGCATTTTTTCTGAAGTACAGGGGCACAACACTTATACTCAGGCTGTAAACATTCGGCAAATGATTTCTCCGGACAACACGATCTTGATTATCACCTCACCTGTTCATACTTACCGAAGTATTAAAACATTTGAAAAGCAAGGTTTTAAAAACGTAAGAGCCCAGGGCACAACTGAAGGCTATACCGAAGCTGATTTGTTTCTTTCAAAAGCCGATCGTGACAAGAAAATAAAAAGCCCGGACGCAAATCCGGGCCTTCGTTGTGATATCTGGCGTTTTCTTCAGTATGAAATTGCTGTATTGCGCGAGTGGACAGCGATTGCCTGGTATAAACTCAAGGGCTATATGTGATTAGTTTTTTAAAACTTCGTTCACCAATTCGGCAGCTTCTTCCAATTTAATTGCCGAATAAACCTTTAAGCCTGATTTATCGATTAATTCCTTTCCCTCTTCGGCATTGGTACCCTGAAGACGAACGATGATCGGGACATTAATTTCACCGATATTCTGGTAGGCATCAACAATACCCTGTGCTACTCGATCGCAACGCACTATGCCACCAAAAATATTCACTAAAATAGCTTTTACATTCGGGTCTTTTAAAATGATACGGAAAGCCTCTTCCACTCGTTTGGCATTTGCTGTTCCGCCCACATCAAGGAAGTTGGCTGGTTCGCCCCCATACATTTTAATTAAATCCATGGTTGACATAGCCAGTCCGGCACCGTTAACCATACAACCAACATTTCCATCGAGTTTCACATAGTTAAGGTCGAAACGGCTGGCTTCCACTTCGATAGGATCTTCCTCGTTCAGGTCGCGCATCTCGGCGATATCGGTATGACGGAAGAGTGCGTTATTGTCGATAACAACTTTTGCATCAGCCGCAAAAACCCTGTCGTCAGCAGCTTTGATCACCGGATTAATCTCAAATAGGCTGGCATCACTTCCCATATAAGCATCAAACAGTGCTTTGATAAATTTTTGCATCTCCTTGTAGGCTGTTCCGCTTAATCCAAGGTTAAAAGCAATCTGTCGTGCCTGATAGCCCAACAAACCCGTTGTAGGATTTATTTCTTCCGTAAAAATCTGATCAGGTGTTTCTTCGGCTACTTTTTCAATGTCCATCCCTCCACGTGGCGAATACATGATCATATGTCGGCCTGTAGCACGATTGAGCAGCATACTCACATAGAATTCCTGTACTTCCGAAGGGCCGGGATAATAGATGTTTTGTTCGATCAACACACGACGTACCAATTTGCCTTCGGCACTTGTTTGAGGCGTTACGAGCATCATGCCGATGATCTGATCAGCAAATTTCTCAACATCTTCAAGGGACTTGGCAATTTTTACACCACCACCTTTTCCGCGGCCGCCGGCATGAATCTGTGCCTTCACAGCCCAGCGATCCGAACCTGTTTTTTTCTGGATTTCCTTGGCAGCTTCTACTGCCTTTGCCGGTGAATCCGCAACAATACCCAATGGAACAGATACACCGTATCCGCTTAATATTTGCTTCCCCTGAAACTCATGTAAATTCATAGTGTGACAAAAATTTTTAATTGATTTTTTTAGAAGCCCAAAATTAGGACAATTTAACGAAAACCAAGCCATAAAAAATGTCAAAATATGAGAGGATCAGCACATTTGCGTTTTAAGTTGGAAAATTCTGTAACTATCAGGCTGAATTCTTTATTTTTGCAGCATATCAGCTATCTATGATTGAAGCCAGACAAATCTTTAAGTCTTTCGGTAAGTTACAAGTGCTCAAAGGGCTTGACCTCACGGTTGAACAGGGTGAAGTAGTGAGTATCATGGGGCCATCCGGAGCAGGGAAATCAACTTTTTTGCAGATTTTAGGAACAATAGAGCAAGCTGATAATGGGATGCTTACTATTGGTGGCACAGTTGTTAACAAGCTTTCGCAAAAGGCACTTGCAAGGTTCAGGAATGATCACATCGGTTTTGTCTTTCAGTTTCACCATCTTTTCCCTGAGTTTACGGCACTCGAAAACATCTGCATCCCGGCTTATATCGGAGGCAGGAGCAGGAAAAATGCCACCGATCAGGCCATGCATCTGTTGAAGCTTTTAAACCTGGAGCAGCGCGCTGATCATAAACCTGCGGAGCTTTCGGGCGGCGAACAACAACGTGTGGCAGTGGCCAGAGCCCTGGTAAACAATCCCACAGTGATTTTGGCTGATGAACCTTCCGGTAACCTCGATAGCAATGCCGCTGTTGAACTTCACCGCTTATTTTTTGAATTGAGAGAACAGTTTAATCAAACTTTCGTAATTGTGACGCACAATCCCGAATTGGCTGGCATGGCCGACAGAAGCTACACCCTGTCAGATGGCAACTGGCAATGAACAGCATCACACAATAATGCAACAACTTAACCGTTTCAATGAAATTCGATAATCCCAAATCAGTAATGATCAGGCAGCTTTTTACTTTTACCTTATTGGTCTCTTGTTTTATTTTGAACACACCGATTCTTGCACAGGAATTGAGTCAGTCCTACGAATCGCTTATGCAGTCGGGCAATGCTAAGTTTGATGCTGGTGATTACATCAGTGCAAAGACTTATTTTGAAATGGCTCTGCAGAAAAGAAAGGATGATGCCACTGCCCAGCAAAAATTAACCCAAACAGTCGAACAGATTAAAAATCAGATGGAAAAACAAGAAATGTTTTACCTGCGACTTGATTTGGGCGACCGTTTGCTGGCCGAGAATAAGCTGCAAGAAGCCAAACAAGCTTACGAACAAGCCCTGGAGATATTTCCGGAAGATAAATACACCCAAACACAGCTATCCTCTATTAATAAAACACTTGAAGAAGAAGCACAAAAGCTGGCCGATTATGAGCAAGCCATAACACTTGGTAAAAGTTTGCTCGAGCAGACCAAATATGAAGAAGCCATACTACAGTTTGATCAGGCATTGGCTTTGTATCCGGCCCAACAGGAGCCTTTTAAGTTGAAATCGGATGCTACAAAATTGTTGGAACAAAGGAAAATTAACGAAAGTAAAGCAGCCGAACTCACCACGGAAGCGCAAAATTTTATCCTTCGGAAAAACTTTGATGAAGCGATAACCAAGCTTCAGGAGGCTTTAGGCCTGCTTCCTGAAGATGAAAATCTTAGTCAATTATTGGCAACTACACAAACACAAGCCGAACAATATCAGATGTTTAGCAAAGCTCTCGAAACTGCCGACCAGCTTTATGGTAGTAAAAGTTTTGAGCAGGCACGTGCTAAATACGCCGAGGCTCTAGCTATTCAGCCGGGTGACGCTTATGCTGAAGATATGATTCGTCGCATTGATGAAACGCTTCAAAGTGATGATTACCTGGCGCAGCAGGAATATAACAATGCCATGGCAGAGGGTGGAAATCTCGAATCGCAATCGGCCTGGCAGCAGGCGAAGCTGGCCTATGAAAAAGCACTTGGAATAAAACCTGGTGATGAAGTGGCTCAGACGAAAATTGCCGAGATGGAGACAAAAATATTGGATACTAACTATCAGCAGATCATCGAAACAGCTGCTGCTTTGCTGGAACAAAATGAGCTGCGTGAGGCTCGGGATAAATATGTTGAAGCCTTCAACCTGAAACCATCAGAGCCGGAACCACAGCAGAAAATTCAACAGATCGACCAAATGATTGCCAGTGCCGAAGCAGCTGCCGAAAAAGACAATGAATACAACAGACTCATAACCCTCGCAGCCGAGGCTTATGCCAACGATCAATTCGCACAAGCATTGGATTATTACCAACAGGCTGCTGCCTTAAAACCTGATCAGGAAAATATTTCAGCTAAAATTGGTGAAATCAATGCGTTAATCAATGAAAAAGAAGCACTGCAACAGCGTGAAGACAATTATGACAGCTTAATTGAAAAGGCAGACCAGGCTTTTGAGGCGAATCAACTCAATCAGGCACTTACAGCTTATAAGGAAGCCACAGCACTTTTTGATGACCGGACGTATCCTCTGGAGCAGATCAGTCGGATTAACGAAACATTAGCTGCACAGGCTGAGGCCGAAGCACTAGAGCAACAATACGCAGCATTAATTTCACAGGGAGACGAGGCACTCTCCAACAAACTGGCATCAGAGGCAAAAATTGCATTTGAAGAGGCTCTTGCCCTAAAACCCGATCAGGAATATCCTAAAAATCAATTGGTGAAAGTTGAGGCTTTATTTAAAGAAATTGCTGATAACAAAGCTTTTGAAGAAGCATTTGTCAACACAATTGGCAAGGCAGACAGCTTGTTTGCCCTTGCTGAATGGGAAAATGCCCGACTTTCTTATCAGGAAGCCCAAAAAATGAAAACGAACGATCATATTGTATCGCAGTTAGCTGCCATTGATGCCAAATTGGAAGAGATTGCCGAAACAAAGGCGTTTGAGGCCCGCATCGCTGGTCTTCAAAAAACTGCCGATGAAGCATTTGAAGCTGAACAGTGGCAGCAAGCCATTGCACAATATGACGAAATATTGAAGCTGGAAGCAAATAATGAACATGCCTTGAGTAGAAAAGAATCGGCAATGGCAGAACTTGCAGCCAGAGCAGCCGAACGCGAACAAAGATTTAATGAAGCCATCCTTGCCGGAGATGAGTTTATGGAGGAAAAAGTTTATGCGAAGGCTCTGGAGCAATACAAACTGGCCAAAGGAGTTCAGCCGGATAATGTGCTTGCCGACAGCAAAATTAAAGCTGCAGAAGATCTTATGGAAGCTGAGATGATGAAGCTCAGAACTACTTATAATAAACTGGTGCGTGAAGCTGATCAGCATTATAAGGCAAGGACCTACGACAAGGCAATTGAGCAATACAGCAAGGCTGATCAGCTGAAAACAGGCGACCCCTACCCTGCCGAAATGATTGCCTCGATCACCAAACAAATGCAGGAAAACAAACTGGTTGAGTTGAACCTTAATCCCATCGTGATTTCTTCCGGAAATGCCAAACGTTTTAGCTTTGAGCCTGTTAATATCGCCGAAAGAAGATCGAATTACATTCTTGTAAAAGCCAGAAATACAGGCACAAAAGGTTTTCCATTAATTGTTGGTTTTGGAAGTTCATCGGGAAGAAATGGAGGCTTTGTATTGCCCATTCCAGATGATGGCGAATGGCATGACTTTGTGGTTAGGATAGGGTCTCAGTATAAGTGGTTTAGCGAGGATAATAACTGGATCGAATTCTTGCCCGAAAACGGAGAGATAGAACTGGGCGTTGCACAGATTTCGCGTGGTTTCTGATAGTTTCTTAAACGGTTTAAAAGAAATTTCTACTTTTGTTGCTCCCGACTTTTTAGCAACTGAAAACCATTTGGATGCATAGGTTGTCTGAATTTAGTCGGTTCACCTTAACCAAAATGTACTATGGCCAATCTGCAGGAACATTTTAAACCTTTCAGATCAAAGACGATTGGAAACGAACTCATTTTCAAAACCCCTTTTGGGCTTCAAAAGATGATATATGCCGACTGGATTGCCAGTGGTCGCCTTTATAAACCTATTGAAGATCAGCTATTAAACATTTTCGGGCCTTATGTTGGTAACACACATACCGAAACCAGCGAAACAGGCACATTAATGACAAAAGCCTATCATCTGGCTCACAAAAAGGTTAAACAGCATGTGAATGCCGGCCCCAAAGATGTGATTATCACAGCCGGTTCGGGAATGACAACGGTTGTCAATAAGCTGCAACGCATCATGGGATTGAAGAGCTGTGGGATACTAACCAAATCCAACTGCATTCAAAAGAATCCGGATCGACCGGTGGTATTTATCACACATATGGAGCATCATTCCAATCATACCAGCTGGATGGAAACCAATGTGGATGTTGTTGTGCTTAAACCCAACAAAGACCTGTTGATCGATCTTGACGAGCTTCGCAACCAGCTCGAAATTCATAAAGAACGTCCTTTTAAGATTGGTGCTTTTACGGCCTGTTCAAATGTTACAGGCATTGAAACACCTTATCACGAAATGGCTAAAATCATGCACGAATATGGTGGTGTAGCTTTTATCGATTTTGCTGCTTCTGCGCCTTATGTGGCTATTGATATGCATCCGGCCGATGATGAAATGAAAAAGCTGGATGCAATCTATTTTAGTCCGCATAAATTTTTAGGCGGGCCGGGAAGCTCAGGTGTTTTGGTTTTCGACAGCAGTTTGTACAAAAACGCAACACCTGACCATCCGGGAGGTGGCACAGTGGATTGGACCAATCCCTGGGGTGAGTATAAATATATAGATGACATAGAATTGCGTGAAGATGGCGGAACACCTGGTTTTATGCAGGCCATCCGTACTGCTTTGGCTGTTGAGGTAAAAAATCAGATGGGCACCCAACAGATACGCGAAAGAGAGCACCAGCTGGTTGCCAGGGCTTTCGAAGCTTTTCGAAAGATACCGGGAGTGCATATATTGGCTGACAATATAGAAGATCGATTGGGAGTTTTTTCGTTTTATGTCGATCAGGTTCACTTCAATTTGGTTGTTAAATTATTGAATGATCGCTTTGGTATTCAGGTGCGTGGAGGTTGTGCCTGTGCCGGAACTTACGGTCATTATTTATTGGATGTAAGTCATGACAAAAGCCGGCAAATCACTGATTTGATCAATCATGGCGATCTATCCCAGAAGCCGGGATGGATCAGGGCTTCTTTGCATCCTACCATGACTTCAGAAGAAATGGATACTTTGATCGAAGGCGTGGCTCAAATATCAAAAAATGCCAAAAAGTGGGAAAAAGATTATGTGTATAATCGCTATACCAACGAATTCAGGCATCACAGCGAACCCGAAGATAAAACCATTTGGGTGGAAGACTGGTTTAAAATTAGCGACTAAAACATTTTTTAGAAAGGAACCGAATCAGGATATAAGTAGCGAACCACAAAAAACAGGAGCAAAGCCATTACGCCAATGGCCCCAAAAGTGATCCCTAAAACCTTTTTTCTTTTGACGAAAAACCAGATTGCCAAGGCGAAAAACAAAAGGGATAAGATTAGAAGCTGAATTATCATTTTAACTTATTTTAGTTGATCAACACGCTGAACACGCTCTATTCCAGGGATTTTACCCAGCCGGTAAATCAATTGCTCCAGGTGATCAGTATCTTTGATTTGAAGCACCAGTCGCCCGTCAAAACGACCATCGCGGGTGTCGAATGAAACACTTCGCATATTCACTTTCATATCACTGCTTATCACCTTGGTGATTTCGCCAACCAATCCCAGGGTATCTTTGCCACCAATCCGAAGTGCTGTTTGAAAGCCAGGACTGTCGATGGAATCTTTCCATCTCACCTGCATTATCCGGTAAGGGTAATTATCTTTTAAACGCCGTGCATTGGGACATCCCTGACGATGTATCGTAATTCCGCCACCAATCGTAACAAAACCAAAAACATTGTCGCCCGGAATAGGATTACAACATTTAGCGATTCTGTAATTTACATTACTGATCGATTCATCAATCACCAGGAAGTCGTCTTTCTGTTGCGTAACATCCTGTTTTTTGATTTCATCAGACACTTTATCCTGCTGTTCCAGGGCTGTTTTGGAGGGCTGTACGATTTCCTCCTGCAGAAATTTTTTCAAGCCGATCAGGTCTATTTTGTCGGTAGCTATCCCATGATAAAGTTCAATGGAAGAAGCTGTTTTGTAGTGTTTTACCAGATTGTTCACCACTTCATCAAAGTTGGCGATCTTCCAGTTTTTGAGCTTCCTGAAGAGCATGGCTTTCCCAATCTCAGCTTCTTTAAGTTCTTCCTCACGCAGATACCGTTTGATCTTGGAACGGGCACGGTCAGTAACAACAAAATTGAGCCAGTCTGTCTTCGGGCACTGCTTTTTGCTTGTGATAATCTCTACCCTGTCGCCATTCTGCAATTCGTGTCGGATAGGAACGATGCGATTATTCACCCTGGCACCATTACAGCTGGAACCAACCTGCGTATGCACTTCATAGGCAAAATCCAAAACCGTAGAACCTTTGGGCAATTGCTTCAGGTCGCCGTTTGGTGTAAAAATAAAGATCTTATCCGATTGATATTTATTGCTGTTTCGATAGGAATAATCAAAGTTAATCTGATCAGGATTTTCAAGAATATCGCGTACCTGATTGAGCCACTCCTCGGTATCCATTTTGCCGGATGAATCTTTGTATTGCCAATGAGCGGCCTGTCCTTTCTCAGCTATTTCGTCCATTCGTTTGGTTCTTATTTGCACTTCAACCCATTTGCCATCGGACATTTGCACTGTGGTATGCAAGGATTCATAACCAGAAGCTTTGGGTGTGGTGATCCAATCGCGCAGGCGTTTAGGATTAGGCGTATAAATATCCGTGACGATCGAATAAATCCGCCAGCAATCTTCCTTCTCCTTTTTTAACGGACTTTCGGTGATAATGCGAATTGCAAAAATATCATAAACCTGCTCAAATTCAACATTTTGAGCTTTCATCTTAGCATAGATCGAAGAGATGGATTTGGTTCTCCATTTGATGGTACAATCAAATCCCTGCGCAAGAAGTTCGCTTTGAATTGGCTTAATAAATTCCTGCATCAGCAATTCCTGTTTCGCTTTACTGGCAGCAATTTTTTCGCTGATAGCCTGATAGATATCAGGATGCTCAAATCGCATCACCTTCTCCTCAAACTCAGCTTTGATAAGGTATAATCCAAGCCGATGTGCAATTGGAATGTAGAGGTGTTTTACTTCGTGATAGTACATCTCCAGACGCCCGGCTAAAACATCTTCCGGATTTCTAAGGTCATATAAACGGTGTGCAATTTTTAGCAGTACCACACGAATGTCTTCAACAAGGCTGAGAAAGAGCTTTCTAAAATTCTCCGACTGATACGAGAGACGCTCCGTTTGTAAGTCAGAAACCTTATTAAAACCTTCAATAATCAATGCCACACTACTACCGAAACGGGATTCTATTTGTTGCAGATTGAGTGTGGTTTTTTGATCAGTGCCATGCAAAAAGCTTGCGATAACCGTTGTACTCCCCATTCCAAGTTCTTCAACAGCAATCAGAGCCATCTCGCATAGATGCAGTATATAAGGCTTTCCGGAAGGCAGGAGCTTGGTTTCGTAGAGCCCGCTGGCAAGTTTAAAAGCCTCATCCACCCTGAGAAGTCTTTCTTTTTCCGTTGTTGGAATAAGCATTTTCTTAAGCTTCTCGTATGCTGAAGCAATTTGTTGATTTTCTTTTGTTTTCAACAAGATAAAAATGGGATTATGTGAAACTAAAAAATTCCCGACTCAATGAATCGGGAAGATAATTTAATCAGCGTGTCTATTCTTTTGCATCTTCTTTGTTGCCTCCGCCAAGATGTTGGTTTGAGGGATCAGAGATGGAATCACGCATTTTAGTATCAGCCTGAATATTCTGGAATTTATAATAATCCATGATACCCAGGTTTCCTTTGCTAAAGGCATCGGCTATGGCTTGTGGAATGAGTGCTTCTGCCTGTATCACATTGGCACGGGCTTCCTGTGCCTTGGCGCGCATTTCCTGTTCCTGTGCCACTGCCATCGCGCGTCTTTCTTCAGCTTTGGCCTGTGCAATATTTTTATCCGCATTGGCCTGATCCATTTGAAGCACAGCACCGATATTCTTTCCGATGTCAATATCAGCGATATCGATCGACAGGATTTCAAAAGCTGTTCCTGAATCCAGGCCTTTCTTCAGCACGACTTTTGAAATGGAATCAGGATTTTCGAGCACCTGCTTGTGTGAATCGGCTGAACCAATGGAAGATACAATACCCTCACCAACACGTGCCAGGATAGTTTCTTCGCCTGCCCCTCCAACCAGTTGTTTGATGTTAGCCCGAACGGTAACCCTGGCCAGCGCTATCAGCTGGATACCATCTTTTGCTACGGCAGCAACCTTCTTGGTGTCGATCACCTTGGGATTAACAGACATCTGAACCGCTTCAAAAACATCACGGCCAGCCAGATCAATTGCAGTGGCAGTTTTGAAGTTAAGGTCCATATTGGCTTTGTCGGCCGAGATAAGTGAGTTCACCACTTTTTGCACCCTTCCACCGGCAAGGAAATGAGCTTCAAGGTCGTCGCGCTCAAGGTGAATGCCGGCTTTGGTAGCTGCAATCATGCTGTTTACAATAACTGATGGCGGAACTTTACGCCAGCGCATCAAAATAAGTTGAAGCAAAGAAATTCTTACTCCTGATACCAAGGCAGTAAACCATAAGCCCACCGGAATAAAATAAAACAGAAACCAAATGAGAAACAGTGCCCCTAATCCAATGGCAATCAGAATATACAAGTCATTCATAACTAATTGTTTTTTATGTGTTTGACGAAAATTTTATTGAATTCTACTTTGATAACCTCAATGGGTTGATCTTCATCGATAAACTCTGATCGGGCATGAACTTCATAAAACTCATTGTTAATCAGTGCTTTACCAGATGGTGTACAACGACTGATGGTAGTTCCTGTGTCGCCAGGCTTAATGCCAGATTGATCAAATACGTTCACTCGACTATCTACATTTTTCTTGAGCATCAGCCGGTTCCAGGTGTTTGCACGCAATGCCAAAACCAGAAACAACAGATTAACTGCTATGGTTCCGGCTAAAACGTAATGTCCGGCTGTGGTTCCAATTCTGGAATAGCTTAAAAACACAGCCACTGCCATCAGCAAAAAGCCAAGCACTCCGGCTACTCCCATGCCCGGTATCACCAGAATCTCAAGCAAAACCATTAACAGGCCTACCAATACAAGTACAATGATTATGGTCCACATTATTATTCTATTCTTACTGTAAGTTGTCTGTTCAAAAGCTCTGATTTATACGGCTGAAGGATTTCATCCGGCCCTGATTTTATTGGGCATTTTCCTTTGAAATGTGCTACCCAGGCGCAGGTTTCTGCCTGTTCCAAAGTGTGTTCGCACACCTCAACAAGACTGTTTATGACATAGTCGAAAGTATTTACTTCATCATTAAAAAGAATCAATCTTTTTTCCTGATAATCAAGAACCTGATCTTCGGGATTCAATGAAGTTTTCTCCTTCGTCATAAACAAATATTTTTTATGGCCAATAAAGATACAAATATATCTCTTACTTTTTTACGCAATAGTTAATTTCTATTAATTCAAATAAAAATTTGCAGCAATTCAAAGCTGTGATGACACCGAGAAAATCATTTCGTAATTTTGCCGCATGATTTTTCATTTACCTCCACTAGAACAACTTTCAAAGCAAATACAGAACAGGTTACTTAACAATCTGCCTGGACCTCAGGCACATCATAGAATGGAACCTGAAACCCGCAAGGCATTTTTAAATTTCAAACATGCTGAAGCACCCAGGCAGAGTGCTGTTTTAATCCTTCTTTTTGAAGAGAACGGTAAGATTAAAACCCCATTTATCAGACGAAATATTTACGATGGCGTGCACAGTGGCCAGATTGCCTTACCTGGCGGAGGTTTCGAAGTGCATGACAACAATTTGATTAATACGGCTTTACGCGAAACAGAAGAAGAGATAGGTATAGCCAAAGATCAGGTAAAAGTGCTTGGCACCTTAAGCAAAATCTACATCCCTCCGAGTAATTTTGATGTACTGCCTGTGGTTGCTTACCTCGAAAACACACCTACGCTTAAAATTGATCCAACCGAAGTGTCGGAGGCATTTCTGGTTGATCTTGACCACTTAGTTTCGCCTGCCTGTGTGAGCACGAGTAGTGTAAAACTGCAAAACGGTTCAGAAATTGAAATTCCGTGCTATCAGATTTCAGATTATACAATTTGGGGAGCTACCGCAATGATACTCAGCGAATTCATCGAGATAATCTCCCCAAACAATACGATATAAGAAAAACTATGATTCGATGATTTCGATTTCGTGGGAAAGCTCGGCACCTTTTCGCAAAAGCTCACTTACTCCACAATACCGATCTTGTGACAGATTGACAGCTTTTTCAATTTTTGCCTTGTCCAACTCTTTACCTTTAAACAAATATTTAATGTGGATTTTGTGGTAATATTTTGGATGTTCTTCAGTGAGCTCGCCACTTACTTCGATATTAAACTCATCAGGTTCTACCCGCATTTTTTTTAAGATGGAGATCACATCCATTCCAGTGCAACCTCCCAAAGAAGCCAAAGTTAAGGGTTTCGGACGAGGGCCTTTGTTTTGCCCGCCTACTTTTTCGTCAGCGTCAATGGTGAGTTTAAAGCCGTTCAACTCAACTTCAAAGGCCATATCACCTGACCAGTTTACAGATACTTTGCTCATAATGTTTTTGTTTTAATGATTAAATCCTATGTATCCCGGAATAATTCCAGCCTGTGTCGAATCAATAAGTATGCCATCCCGTCCGAAACGATAGACCCAACCATTTTGCACATAATTGCCGGCATCCGAAAGGATAATATATTGATCATCAGGGTGAACAGCCAAAGCTGAATAATTACGACCGGAAGCCCTCACTACCGGAGTAGCAGGCAGTTGATCCTCATCAATATGCATATTAAAAACATCGCCGTTCAGATAATAAAGCTCATCCCCTGCCCTGTTGATGTGCAATTGCTCGGGTGAAGATTCCAAGACAGGGAAATTGTATCGTTTCTCGATATTTCTGCCTGAAGGGTCAATGCGAAACAAGGCTGGTATCTCATCGTTCATAAATCCACCGCTACACAAAACCCAGATCTTTTTGTTTTTGTCAACAACAATACTATTGGGCTCTTTAGCCACAACAATGCTGTCGATCAGTTGATCCAAATTAGCGTTGATAATCTGGACAGTACTGTTGGTGCTTTTATTGTTGTAGGCTGACCAGTTTGTAACAAAAACCTCATTGTCAACCCTAACCATAGCTTCGGTTGTTTTTCCGGTTTCTATAATTCCTAAGGGCTGCATTGTTGTGGGATTGAAAACAAACAATCCTTTCAGTTGAAAATCAGAGATATAGGCTTTATCGGTGTCAATAAATTGAATAAAACGTGGAGAATTCAATTCAGTAAGTTTACGTTTAAAATGACCTGTATGGGCGTCAATCACATAAATATAGGCTGAATTGTTCACAACAATAAAGGCCTCATCGCCCCAAAAGCTGATACTTTGCGCCACATCACCCAGGGGGGCGTTATTGCGTTTGTAAAAAAGATTGTTGATCATTTTAACAGAATCTTCACTAAAAAAAGAAAGCGAAGCATTTCCGGAGGTGAAATTACCCTGATTGAGCACAAAGAAACCATTTCCCAAAAAATCGGGTGGAACTGTTGGATCGTTATCAAGTTTTGTGCAGGCCGTTCCGAGCCAGATTAGAACAAGCAGATAAAATGTAAATCGTTTCATATCAGTGATTTGAATTAAAATGGTAAGACAGGGCAATGGCAAAATTTCGTCCAGGCATCGCGCGCCACCGAATGGCCTGATAGTCCTTATTAAAAATATTATTCAGTTGGAGCGAAGCCGAAAAATGCTTCCACGATTTCATCAGCGAGCCATGATGAAGTGTGTAAGCTGGCAAGGCAAACCCATAAAACTCATTCTCGTTCAGACTGGTATTCCGTTTTCCGGTGTAAACCACTGTATAACTAAACTGCCAATCGTTGAAGTTGAGTTGATAGAGCGCATTTGCATGGTGCATGGGAATATAGATCAGCTGTCGCCCTTGTGTATTGTCGATTTGAGCCAGCGGACTTTCATCGGTTGTGCGTGTAAAAGCGTAATTCATCTGCAGGCTGTGCCTGAATTTTCCATGACTAAACCCGGCTTTTAAGAACAACTCTGCTCCTCGTGCAAAAACCATGGAGATATTTTCCGGAACCCAATAACGGTAGGCCGTTGGTCGCCATTGAATCCAATCCGAAATTCGGGAAGCATACAGCCCGGCAGTTATGGCAATCTGATACCTCTCCTGCCTAATTTCGTGACGAAGTGAAAAATCAGCCTGGAGGGCTTTTTCGGCCATCAAATTTTGATTCCCTCCCGGATACCAGTATAAATCGTTCAGGCTGGGAGCATGATAATTTTTGCTGATACCCACCGCATAATGCCATCGGTCAGCACCAGGGATGCTTGCCGAAAAATGCGCAAAAGGCGAAAAAGCCATCAATTGACCATCCGTATCATCCTGATGTGCACCTAACTCGAGCAAATGACCTTTCTCATCCTGATAGCTCATTTTTAGCCGAAGTGCAAGTTGATCTCTTTGCTTTTTGCTATCAAAATAAGTTGAAAAAGCAGTTTGCCGGCTGATCAAAGTGCTGGTTTCGAGTGTCCAATAACTTCCCAATTCCTGGCTAAAATTTATCTCCTGCTGCCAAAATTGAAGGTTATTTTTGCTTTCGATCAAACTGACTGTTTCGTATCCCCCATAATTTGAGGTGGTTCGCAAAAAATAATTTTGATACTCTGCAAACCAGGCAGCCTTAAACTCCAGACTGGCTCTTGGCCAATAAGACTTATACGACAAGATGTTGCGATGAAAGCGGTCGTCCTGTCGCTCTTCGGGATTGCCTCCGCGCTCAAGATTTGTCATGATCGGAGGTAAATTTCGGTCGTTCCATTGATGCCAGCTGTAAAAGCTAAGGATGCTCTGGCCTTTCTGCCAATGAAATTCCTGCAAAACGCCTTTGTCAACAAAATCGGCCTGCTGCTGTTTCATTATTTTGGCCGGAATGGGAGCCGTATTGAGGTATTCAAAATCATTCTCGCTTGATGTCCTGAAAATTCGTGTACGAAGCTGAACTTTATTGTTCGACCAGGAAAAATCGGCATAAGAGCCCAAACTGTTGAAACTACCCACGGCCTGTTTCAAATCAAGCTGAAATCCTTCGTTGAAAACGGATTGATTGTTAAGCATGATCAATCCTCCAAAACCACCTTGCTGGCTTGCCGATTGTGCACCCCGGGCAAGCTGGGCTTCATCCACAAAAAAGACCGGAAGCCGGTTAAAATCTACCTGTCCGTTATTGGGAGCATTCACCGGCACACCATTCCACAACACCTGTGTGTGATTGGCAGTAGTTCCTCTGAACGAAGCAGTTGCCAACGAACCAGGCCCATAATCCTTGATGAAAACGATGCTGTTTTGTTGCAACAAATTTGCGATGGTATTGATTTTGTTAACCTTTAAAATAGCTTGATCGATCTTTTGAACAGATAGATTGTCAGTATCCTGAGCTGAGGAGGCCACCACCTCAACCTGTTGCAGTTGCAAGGTATCGAGTGATTGTGCCCCTGACCGAAGAAATGTGATCTGGAGCAGAAATACTGAAAATAGTAAGCTAGAACTGCATTTCATCGTTTAATCACTTTTCGATACTGTTTTTGATTTTTAACATCAATTTCCATCACATACATTCCTGAATTCCAAGTGGATGCATCAATATACGCTTGAGTATCAATTAACTTTTGCTGACACATCGATCTGCCTTGTAAATCAAAAATCCGGATCATACTGCCAATCTCTGCTTCAACATTGAAACCTGACCGAAAAGGGTTGGGCCATACAGCAATAGCAGTGTAAGAAATGCTGTTGAGATAAAGATTGGAGGCATCGTGAATTACTCCCACGGCATCTAAATCGAAGCCAGACGAAGGAAAAGGTGTTGGCCAGGGATCGTTGATTGGACGACCTTCAAAATCCAAAGTCCTCCATTCCGTATCCAAACTGCCGACAACATCGGTGATTTTGATATGAGTCACGGCCATTTTATCAAGCAGGTCATCATCGGGAAGGCTATCCAAATCGAAGGGAACCCCATAAGGCGCGCGGAATTTCCCGGCAAGCTGATGTATTTTGGTGGCATCCAGGGTTCCAAAGCTGGCAAGCTGTTCTTCAGTTTGGGTGAGTGATTGCGCAGGGAAAGTAAAAAAGTTTTGTCCATCGCTGCTAACTGCCACAAGAGCCAGCTCAAGGAATTGATCGTCAAAGGCGTTCTCAAAAACTACAAAATCCGGTCCCGGTCCGTTAAACAACGGAAAGTCAAATTGCAGTATGGCCTGACCTCCATCACCCAGGCTCACCACCAAACCATCGGCTTTTGCTGTGGCATCTGCATCTGTGCCATAAGTGGCATAGCCATAGGAAGCATCGTTGATTTGTTGCAAACCCCGTTGTAACGTTACACTGTTTGCCCAGTTGATCAGGATACTGCTATCGGCATGAATTGCATCTGAACCTTGCTGACCGGCTGGAGGCGCAAACTGACAAAATCCGGTAAGCGGAAAAACAACTACCACAAATACCATCAAACCAAATGATATATTAAATGGTTTATGAGAGGTAACTAAACTCCTCAGGAAGTGGCGGAAGATCTTCATTTTTCTTGTTTTAACAGTTTTTTATTCAACACTTTACCACTGTCTGTCGTAAACTCAATTATATAAAAACCAGGATTCAATCCGCTCAGATGAATAGCTTCCATTGAATTTGTTAAACTATGATTTTCATAAATTAATTTTCCGGATAAATCAAATAGTTTGTAATAACGGATTGACTCAGATTCTGGAAGCTTAATGAAAATCTGATCACCGAAAGGATTCGGATAAAGTTGAAATTCAAGCTGATCATAACCAGGCAACGAAGTAAGCTGCTTTACAACAACCGCAAGTGCTTCTGCAGAAATACCAGCTTCGAAACTGCCTTTTTGCGCACCTTGCATATCGTAAATCGTACCCTGTCCGAAAGAGAAATAATCTGTTGTTGTGGCATAAAATTGCTGGTGCAAAGTATCGTAAACAATATCGGCAAAATAGATGAAATTGGTGCTGCCCGGATCAGGAATAAGCTGTGGGTTAAGCATTTCCATCAAGTCTAAATTTATCACTCCCAGTCCGTTATCAACGATGAGAAAGAGTTGATCGTCGGCTAAATGGATGGCCTTTCCGAATGCATGGTCGAAGGCAAAATGTTCTGCAGTAAGACTTTCCGGATCAAAAACAGTAAGCCTTGCAGTGGTTTCACCATAAGGGGTTTTGTTCACGCATAGAATTTTCCCCTTATAGTGGAGTAAACTATAAATGCCCTTTGCCTCTGTGCCCAGATTTATTTCCTGGATCAACTCAAATGTTGTGGGGTTGATTATGGCCAGCGAGCCTGTTGTCGTTCCATAGCCCCCCGGAACAGCTACATACAGCAGGTCGTTGAAAAGAATCATGCCAGCCGTTTCACCACTGATTCCTTCAATGGTATGCAGATGTTCCAGGGTTTGCTGATCATAAACCCTGACAAACCCATTTGATTCAGGATACTGAACCGACATGAATATCTCATTTCCGGTTTGCAACATCAGATTGGCACCGGACACCGCGCAGGACGCGAGCTTTTGGTTGTTGCTCAGGTTGATTTTTACAAGTGAATCTGTTGCCGTAATAAACAGACTTTCACCATCACTAATCAGATCCTGTACTGCTTGTGTAAAAATCGTATTAACGCTTGTAACATCTTGTTGCAGTGGATCATAACGAGTTACTTCAACATAGTCATCAGGATCAGAAAATGCCCCGCCCGAGGCAATGTACAATTGCGACTGAAGTTGGGCCTGAGTCGTTGCCGGAAAATGCAGGAGAAGTAGTAAAACTACTGCCAGCCAATGGAATTTTTTTAACATAAAAAAAGTTTTAAGGTTAAACAACTACCTCAAAACTATCAGGAGAAAATGTGTCGAAACGACTGAAACGCTGTCGACAAGCCTTTATCCCGAAAGCTTTGCAAAACAATGAATTGGCAGGTCTTCTGACTTACTCCCCTGCGATGCCTTCCCATCCTGCCTGTGGCAGAACAGTGGCTTGAGGTTATCGCAGGATATATAAGAGCTTACAGCAGCGGGAACTGTTCAGGATTTGCACCTGATTCCCTTTTAAGTTCTCAGCTTTGCGAGAGCCTTGAACGCCAGATTCACTTGCAAAAGTAATAAACTTTGTCAGGCTGCGTCAGTCTCCCCGGAAATTATTTGGCTCAGTTATGAACAGTTTATGTTTGTATCTTGCTTTTTTAAAAGCTGATGAAGGGTTTAGATCGTTTATTTTTTTTACTTTTACGCCATAAAATTGTGATGGAGATGATTTTTAAATTTAGAAGTTCGATTAAGCTATTGTTTTTTCTGGCAGTACTATCCATGCTGTCAATATCTTGTAACAGAGGATCTTCCTATGTGTTGTCGGGTCGTGCAAACGCCAATAAACAAACCCACTTTAATCCTGTTAGTCCAAAATCACAACCCGTTCCAAAGAAATTTATCATCAAAAACGGCAG
>JAQVGO010000019.1 GCA_028696715.1 Bacteroidales bacterium | reverse complement strand
GGAGAGGATGCCAGCTTGTTGTTGGAATCAACTTCTGCCAACAAATCTGCGGTTATTATGCTGGGTGAAAATCATCAGATAGCAGCCAGAGCAGATAACAACCTGCTTTTTACTTCCTCAGAAAGTGCAGGATTTGCCTTCGAAAACGGAAGCTTCCGGGTTGGTACAGGCGAACAGCCACAACAGATTAGCCTGCATGGCAGCATCAATGCTGAAGGATTGCTGGCAACTGCTTTTGGAGAAGGTAATATTGCCAGTGGCAATTATAGTTTTGTGGGTGGTGAAAACTCAAAAGCAAATGGACGATCATCATATTCTTTTGGACAAAGAACAAATGTGTATGATAACTATGCTTTAGGGATAGGCAGGTATCTAGAAGTCTATGGATCAAGTTCGATTGCCATTGGTAGGTTTCTAAAAACACTTAACCCAGACGCAATGGTAATTGGTTATGGTTTCAGTGAGACACAAACTCTGGATAATAATGTTAACAGATCTTTGATGATAGGTTTTGAATCCACCAAACCAACATTTTTTGTTGGGCCATCCAATGGCATCAACAGCACCGGTCGCATCGGCATTGGAAACGTAACTGATCCCCAGGCCAAGCTCCACATCCGCGCTGATGCTCTGGAAGATGCCAGCTTGTTGTTGGAAGCCTCTGCGGGTGGACAAGCGAAGGTTATTCTTTCCGAATCGCACGAAATAACCTATGAAACCGATGAAAACCTGCATTTTCGTACAGCACAAAGCAAAGCATTTGTATTTCATCAGGGCGATATTTTTATCGAGGACATTCAAAGCGGGATCATCATGCGCTCGCCCAACGGGCAGTGCTGGCGCGGAAGGGTAAACGATCAGGGTTTGCTGGCCTTTGAGCAAACGGAATGTCCAACTGCAGAAACATCACTGCCGGAATTTGGCAGGGTAAAGCATTTGATGAGGGTATATCCGAATCCTGCCTCCAAACTATTGGAAGTAGTAGCAGAAAGTTTAAACGGTTTATATACGCTTAGAATAATATCAGCAACTGGTCAGCTGATGTTGGAACAGCAATCAAGGGTTGCCCACACTCGGCTCAACATCCAAAATATGCCCTCAGGAAATTACCTGCTAGTGCTTGAGCAGGATGGGCAGATGAAGGATAGTGTGAAAATTCTGGTAGAGTGATTGTGATTTATTAAGTCAACCATCCCTCTGGCTCGGATTTGCCTGAACTGTGCCTGCTGAAGTGTAAACCGTGCCGAAGTTAACTTAAAGATTTCGTTCGCAAAATATTGCTTAAATCATGGGAGTGACATTGTGTCTTCTTTCCAGCAGAAAAACTTTGGACGAAATAGAATTGCATTCGATCGAACAGGACGAAACAGGCTGTTGGCAAATCTTTTGAAATCTCTTTCAAATAAAAATTCTACCTTTACCTCAAATTGCAAGGCTATGACTGACGAACAACGATTCAAACAATTTATTTCAACGGTTCAAAACTCAAAAATGATCTGCTTATTGCAGGCCAGCGATGGCTTGTTTGCCATGCTCGAAGATGAAAATGGCAAGACCTTTCTTCCGATTTGGTCCGACGAAAAAGCCGCGCTGGAGAATGCCGTTGACCTCTGGGCGGGCTACACCCTTGCTGCCATGTCGCTTGCCGAAATGATCAATTGGTGCGACGAATTACAGTCAGATGAAATTCAGCTGGGCATCGAAGCGCAAACAGATGGTAAAATCCTCCCGCTGGCACCCGAGGTTTTTAAGAATATTTTCGCCCGGGCTTGATATTCCTCCTTTTAAACTTATTCCTCAAAATCAGGGTAAAGAAGATATTTTGCCCGGGTTTTTTTAAATTGTTCAATGCCGTTTTGCCAGCTATTTCTGATGTCTTCTTCGGATTTGCCACCTTCGATTTGCCTGCGCAATTCACTTGTTCCGGCAAGTTTTTCAAAATAGGAATTGAAGAACTTATCCTGTTTTAACGATTGATAAGCCTGCATAAGCCATTGCAGATTCAATTTGCCATATTTCATTTCAGGCTGATCGGCCAAGGTTCTGAGATCAAAGCCATTGCATTTCGTATCATGATGTTTGGGAGCAGATGCTCCTGCACGACTTTCAGGAATAAAGCTAAAAGTGGTTTCCGGCAGATTGGGATGACCATACACCTGAAAAGGAAAGTCGGTTCCTCTGCCGATACTCACGCTTGTTCCTTCGAAAAGGCAAAGGGAAGGGTATAAAAAAATCGCCTGATAATTGGGTAAGTTAGGCGAAGGCCTTACAGCCAGCTTGTCGATAGCATTTCTGTCGTAATGGCTCAAAGGGATGACGGTCAGATCACAATTCAATTGATTTGTAAGCCATTTCTCGCCATTCACCATCCGGGCATACTCGCCAATGGTCATGCCGTAAACTACTGGAACAGTGTGCAAACCAACAAAAGATTGATACTCTTTCTCCAAGACCGGACCATCAATATAAAATCCGTTGGGATTAGGCCTGTCGAGTACGATCACCGGAATATTTTGTTCGGCACAGGCTTCCATCACATAGGTGAGCGTTGATATATAGGTGTAAAACCGCACCCCAACGTCCTGCAGATCAAAAAGCACGATATCAATGCCTTTTAAATCTTCTATTGTAGGTTTTTTATGGCTGCCGTAAAGTGAAACGATGTCTATTCCTGTCTGGCTGTCTTTGCCGCCGATGATGTGTGCACCGGCATCGGCTTCACCCCTGAATCCATGCTCAGGCGTGAAGATGCATTGAATCTTGATGCCAAGATTCAACAGGCTGTCAACCAGATGTGTTGTGCTGATCAGGCTGGTTTGGTTGGCAACTACTCCAATAGTTTTGTTTTGGATTAGCGATAGATAGGCTTCTGTCTGACTTGCACCCGGCAAGCTTTGTCCTGCATCTTTTAAGATGATTGTTTGCGCATGGATGGAACAAGAGAGCACAATACATAGGATAAAGGGAAATATTTTAAAAATCGCTGCTTTCATGTTAGCGTTCAATGTTTACTTTTGTCAAAGTTACTGTTTTTGCTTTAGCTAAGGTTTTTTAGAAGGGCTTTGGCTTGAAAAATTGATATATTTGATGGATCATGAGACTGGAAGCTTTTCTTGGAAACCGGATTTTTTCGTTATCACCTGATAAAGTATCAACGCTGGTGATGCGCATTACCCTGCTCAGTGTGGCATTGTCGGTGGCTGTGATGCTCGTTTCGGTAGCCATTGTAATTGGTTTCAAAAAGCAGATATCCGATAAAGTGCTGGGTTTTGTTGCGCCTTTGCAAATCAGTCCGCTCGACCGGAATGAATCTTTACAACAAAGCCCCTTTGTTTTGGGCGACAGTCTGGCACAAATGATTTATTCTGTTGACGGGGTGGTTCATATCCAGGAAGTTGCCGAAAAGGCCGGCATCATAAAAACGGATGATCAGATACAGGGGATTGTTGTAAAAGGTGTTGACGAAAACTTTGATTGGAGCTATTTTGGTGCGGCTTTAAAACAGGGTTCGCTTCCCGTATTGGAAAGAGAAACTACTTCCAACGATGTTTTGATTTCGATGAAGCTTTCAACAAAGCTGAATCTGAAGCCTGGGGATGATCTAAGGGTTTGGTTTATTGATGACAAGGACAGGCCAAGGGGCAGGAAGTTTGTTGTTTCGGGGATTTATGAAACAGGACTTGTTGAGTTTGATGAGCGCTACGTTTTGGCTGATCTCAACCACATCAGACGCCTCAATGGATGGGAGAAAAATCAAACCGCCTTGCTTGAAGTTTTTTTAGATCCTAAAACCAATCCTGACGATGTTTTTGATGCCATTTATTTCAGCCTGCCCATTGATCTGACAGCTACAACGGCCAGGGTTTTATACCCGCATATTTTCGACTGGCTCAATTTGCAGGATATGAATGTGGTGATCATCATCTTGCTGATGACGCTCGTTTCGGGGATCACTATTATCAGTATGCTGCTGATGATGGTGATCGAAAGAACTGCGATGATTGGCATGTTAAAAGCCTTGGGAGCCAACCGGGATCAAATCAGGAATTTGTTTTTGTTTTATTCTTTCAAATTACTGCTTTATGGTTTAGTAGCCGGCAATCTGCTTGGTTTGGGTTTTATTATCCTGCAGTCAAAAACGAAATTCTTAAGTCTTCCGGCTGAATCCTATTATATTGATCATGTGCCCGTAGCAATTGACTTATGGCCTGTTCTGTTTATCAATCTAGGGGTAGCAATTGTTTGGTTTTTGATGCTGTTGATTCCGTCTTTGATCATCGACAGGATAAAACCCGCGAAGGCAATTCGTTTTTCCTGAATAAAAAACTTGCGTTTTGAAGCTGGAATGTTTAATTTCAGACCCTAATTTATTCTGTTATGAAATACAAACCAACTGACATACTACCTCTTAAAGGCTATGGAGAGCTTCTTTTTGGAGAAAGTATCGACCTGACAATCCAAAAAACCGGCGAAGCGGATCAAATGGTTCAGATTGAAGGTGCTGAGCCAGGTTCGATGGTGCTTAGTTATAATCATCCTGAAATGGCTTTGTTTTTTGAAGGTTATGGCACTTCTGTTTTGGCTTATATCGAAACCCGCGATCCAGAGGCATTGCTTTTTGGCAAGCAGGTTTTTTTGCTTAACAAATCAGCAATTATTGATTTGATGGCTGCAAATGGTTTCGAAGAGTATGATGTGGATCACGATGAAGGCAACGAATTGATAACATACGACTTAGCCATGATTGACTTTAGTTTCGACAAGGATCGGCTGCTTGCCATTAGCTGGGGTGTTTTGTTGGATGAACAGGGAGCCATCCTACATATTTAGTTGCGTGAGCGGGGGTGGAAGCTGATAATTGTTTCGCGTAAATATTCCCGGTTGATATGGGTGTAAATCTCTGTGGTACTTATACTTGAATGACCTAGCATCTGCTGCACGGCTCTCAGGTCGGCACCTCCCTCCAGCAAATGTGTGGCAAAGGAATGCCTGAAGGTGTGCGGACTGATACTTTTTTGGATGCCAGCGTTTTCGGCCAGTTCTCTTACCATTTTATGAACACTTTGCCTGCTTAACTGACCTCCAAATCTGTTTACAAACAAGAAATCGTTTCTGCTGTTGTAGAGTACCCGAACATTTGCGAGATACATTTTAAGGTTTTTCAATGTATTTTTTCCTACCGGAATCAGACGTTCTTTGTTACCCTTACCATTAACGCGTACAAACTCATCTTTATCGTAAACCTGATTAATACGCATATTTACCAGTTCCGAAACCCTCAGACCGCAGGCATAAAGCAACTCAATCATACATTTGTTGCGATGTCCGTGAAAATCACTCAGGTCTATGTGATGCAACATATTAACTATTTCTTCGTAGGTGAGCACTTCAGGAAGCTTTCGGCCAATTTGGGGCATTTCGATCAGTTGGGTCGGATTGCCTGTGATCAGTTCGTCTTCTTCCAGAAAGCGATAAAAGGAACGCAGGCCTGATAAAATCCGCGATTGTGAGCTGGCAGTAAATCCCAGCTTTGATAGCTCTTCTACAAAATGTGTAAGCAGGGTACGATCGATATTATCAAGACTTAATCCGGGATGATTCAAGCTTTTATAATCCATAAACAACTTGATATCATGCAAATATGCCTTGATGCTGTTTTCTGATAAGGCCAGCTCAAGGCGAATATGTTCTTCGTAGGCACGCAGAAGTGCTTCATCGATAGCTACCATAGATTTTTTATACAAGCTGAGGTGTCCTAAAAGAACACCTCAGAATTATAGGAGATCATTTTGGTGCATAAAAACATCGTTTAGGCGAATGAATCAGATCTTCATCCTTCAATGTTTTTATTGTTTTGTCAACCAATTTTTTATCTATTTGAGCCAATGCTGCAATTTCTCCTGACTTAAGCGGTTTGTCAGCCTGCTTCAGGGTTTCGAGTACGATTGCTTTCGTTTCCATGATTGAGATAATTCTAGGGTTTAATCTTCCAGACTATGTACAACGAGTCCGGAGCGAAGCTTTGGCTCGAACCAGGTAGTCTTGGGAGGCATGATGTTGCCTGAATCAGCAATATTGATCAGTTGTTTCATGCTCACCGGATACAGCGCAAAGGCCACAGCCATTTCGCCACTGTCAACTCTTCTGCTCAATTCGCCAAGTCCGCGGATTCCGCCAACAAAATCAATTCTGTTTGATCTTCTTAAATCCTGGATGTCAAGTATCGGGCTTAAAACTTCCTGAGTCAGGATAGTTACGTCAAGCACACCGATCGGGTCATTGTCGTCGTAGGTATGTTTTTTGGCAGTAAGGGCATACCATTCACCAGCCAGATACATCGAAAATTCGTGCAGGCGCGAGGGCTTATACAGCTCTTTTCCTTTCTTCACCACTTCAAAACCCTTTTCGAGTCGGGCTAAAAATTGCTCCTTGCTTAAGCCATTCAGGTCTTTCACCACCCGATTATAATCGATGATAGTAAGTTGGTTATCCGGAAAATGCACAGCAAGGAAAAAGTTGTATTCTTCTTTGCCCGTATGTTTTGGGTTTTGTTCTTTCTTTTCGTTTCCAACCAGGGCTGCGGCTGCCGTACGATGGTGACCATCAGCAACATAGGTGGCAGGGAGTTGTTCAAACAGTTGAACCAGCCGGTTGATAATTTCTTCCTGATCGATCACCCAAAAATGATGCCCGAATCCATCATCAGCTGTAAAATCATACACGGCTTTGTTTTCCTTTACAAATTTTTCGATGATTTCATCGATCTCTTTTTTGGCAGGATAGGAAAAGAAAACCGGTTCCATATTGGCATTCGTTATCCTAACGTGCTTCATTCGGTCTTCCTCTTTGTCGGGCCTTGTGAGCTCGTGCTTTTTGATCACATTATTCATATAATCTTCCACACCGGCACAGCCAACGATGCCATATTGTGTTTTGCCATTCATGGTTTGGGCATAGATATACAGGCTTGGTTTATCATCCTGTACAAGCCATTTTTTATCGCGGAAAAGCTTGAAGTTTTCTGCTGCTTTGTTATAAACAGCAGTATCGTAATGGTCTATATCTTCCGGAAGATCAATTTCTGGTTTGATGATATGAAGCAGGCTATAAGGATTGCCTGATGCTTCCTGGCGCGCTTCTTCCGAATTTAATACATCATAAGGGCGCGATGCCAGGTCTTTTACAAGATTTGCCGGGGGTCGCCAGCCTCTGAAAGCTTTTAGTATTGCCATAGTTTGTGATTAAGTTTAAAGGTTACCAATTTTTTTGCGGATAGGAATCGTCCTCATTTTCATCGTTTTGTGACTGATTTTTTTGCAAAGAAGTGATCAGTGCACCCAGCATCTTGGTCATTTCCATCAGTTGATTCCTTGATTCAAATTCGGCTTGTTCATCTATCATATTTTCTTTAAGTGCAAGTGTTCCATATACCACGCAGGTACGGATGGCACTTTTCGAAATCTTGAGGTGATAAATGAATTGAGCCTTGTTGCGTGCCGAGCCTTCAGCAATATTTAAAGCGATTTGGCGGGCAGCTTCGTTGAATGCATTTGCTATTCCGGAGGAATCGAAGGCTTCGTGACCGGCCAGATGATCTTTTACCCAAAGGATATAGTCCAATGCTTTATGATAAATACGAAGATCCTCAAACCGAAAAAATGCCGGGGTTGTCTGGTTTTGGTGATTCATAATCCGAATAATTCACTTTTTTTAAAAGCCGGACAATATTTTGCCCGGCTTCTTGTCCTGATTAATTTACTTTGAAAGTTGTATCTCCTTTTTCGAGGAATGCAATGATCTGCTCTGCAGCAGCTATGCCTGCGTTGATATTGGCTTCGGCGGTTTGTGCTCCCATCTTTTTGGGTGTGAAGAAGCATTGTGCCCCAAAACTCTCTTTAAGTTCAGCAACCATATCAGGAGCAATATCCGAAACATAGCTAAAACCTTTACGTTCAGCAAGGATTTGCTTGAGGCCTTCTTCGTCTATCACTTCCTTACGGGCAGTGTTGACGAGCATGGATGTTGCAGGCATTTTTGAGAGTAAATCGTAGTTAATTGATTTCTTGGTTTTGTCGTTGGCAGGAATATGTAACGAAATATAATCGCAGCTGCTGTAAAGTGCATCAATACTTTCGACCACTTCCACACCATCTTTTTGGATGACATCAGCCTTCACAAAAGGATCAAAGGCCTTCACATTCATTCCGAAGCCTTTGGCAATACGTGCTACATTTTTGCCAACATTACCATAGGCATGAATGCCAATCGTTTTGCCTTTAAGCTCAGTTCCCGAACTTCCGTTAAACTGATTTCGAGCCTGATAAACCATCATCCCAAAAGCCAATTCTGCCACAGCATTACTGTTCTGCCCGGGAGTATTCATCACTACTACATCCTTGGCAGTAGCTGCTGCCAGGTCAACATTGTCGTAACCTGCTCCGGCACGTACAATAATCTTTAATTGTTGTGCATTTTCAATTACTGCCTGATTGGCTTTGTCACTCCTGATGATTATGGCATCCACATCTTTGGAAGCCTCAACAAATTGCTGATGATCTGTGTATTTCTCCAGAAAAACACAGGTATATCCAGCCTTGTCAAATATGGCCTTGATATTGTCGGCTGCAATTTTTGCAAAGGGTTTTTCGGTTGCTACCAATACTTTTTTCATACCCGTAATTTTTTTGATGTTTAATAAATCTTTAAAAACCGGTCAGTTAATCGAGTTAACTAACCGGTCTGGAATAAAATTCAGCTGTTAAATGGTCTTTTCAAAATCCTGCATCACTTTTACCAAGGCTTCAACACTTTCGAGCGGAAGTGCGTTATACAGAGATGCACGGAAACCACCCACATCGCGATGTCCTTTAATGCCGATCATGCCACGCTCTGTAGCAAATTCGTTAAAGGCTTTTTCGTGTGCTTCATATCCTTCGTTCATTACAAAGCAAACATTCATACGCGAACGATCAGCAGGATCTGGCACGGTAGCTTTGAATAATTTGTTGCGATCAATCTCGGCATAAAGCTTACCTGACTTTTCGATGTTTATCTTTTCCATTTCGGCTACACCACCTTTTTGTTTAAGCCATTTAAGCGTTTGCAAAGCTGCAAAAATAGGTACTACAGGAGGTGTATTGAACATGGATTCCTTATCAATATGGGTTTGATACTTCAGCATGGTGGGTATGGCACGATCAACTTTGCCAAGCACATCGTGTTTTACGATGGCAAAAGTTACACCTGCAGGGGCAAGGTTTTTCTGCGCTCCACCATAGATGATGGCATATTTTGACACATCAACCGGCCTGCTGAAGATGTCAGACGACATATCAGCAACCAAAGGCACCGGAGAATCTATGTCGTGTAATATTTCAGTACCAAATATGGTGTTGTTTGTGGTGATATGGAAATAATCTGCATCCTTAGGAATGGTGTAACCTTTGGGGATATAATTGAAGTTTTTGTCTTCGGAAGTGGCAACAACAGCTACTTCACCAAAGATTTTGGCTTCTTTGATTGCCTTTTTTGCCCAGGCACCGGTATTCAGGTAGGCAGCTTTCTTTCCGAACAGATTGTAAGGCACCATGCAGAACTGTGTGCTGGCACCGCCTCCCAGAAAAATCACTGAGTAGCCTTCGGGGATGTTTAACAACTCTTTGAAAAGAGCCTGTGCCTCTTCAACTACTGCGATAAATTGTTTGCTACGATGCGAAATTTCCATTAGCGAAAGTCCCATACCTGCAAAATCGTGCAAGGCATTGGCAGTGTTTTCGATGGTGTACTGTGGCAGGATAGATGGACCTGCGTAAAAATTATGCTTTTTCATAATTAAATGAGTTTAAAAAATTATGTTAAATAGAGTCATTCCAGCTTAAAAAATAATTTTAAATTCCCCTTACTGTATTGTCTTTGCTATTCATCTTGCTTGACAAAAAAACATCGGCTATCCTTCTTCAAACATCATAGCTAAAAAATAAATCTTTCATCAGTTCGGGAGCAAAGATAGTAGTTTTGTATGTATTGTGAAATAATTAACCAAACTATTTCTGTAACTTCGCAAACGTTTTAAATCTGAGAAAATTCATGTTTCAATTAGACCAGCGAATCAATGCTTTGTCGCAACTTGGGCAGCAGCTAAATAATTTAATGGAAGGCTATTACAAGCCACAACATGCTGCCGTTCTGACGGAAGAAGTGATGCAACAGGCCATGAGAGCAAACCCTTGGTTTACGGAAGATAATATTCATCTCATGCTCCGGAGTGTTGTTGCAATGCTCAAGTCTGATGAACTAACAAAAATAGCAAAGCAATATGCGATCCCGGAAACAAATAATCAGGCGAAAACCCTGGCCGTGATTATGGCTGGTAATGTTCCGCTTGTAGGATTTCAGGATTTTGTACACGTTTTGCTTTGCGGTCACAGCTTTTTAGGGAAATTATCGCATCAGGATCGCTTCCTGTTGCCTGCCATAGCCAAAATGCTCATTGACATTGAGCCAGGGTTTGAATCCTTTATCAGTTTTACAGATCAGCGAATCAGCGATTTTGATGCCGTAATTGCAACAGGAAGCGACAACAGCGGCCGGTATTTCGATTACTATTTCGGGAAATATCCCCATGTTATCCGCCGAAACAGGCATGGAGTTGCAATCCTGAATGGTAATGAATCCGATGAAGCCCTTCACCAGCTGGGGCTGGATATTTTTTCCTATTTTGGATTGGGTTGCCGGAATGTTTCCACCTTATTTGTTCCGAAAGATTATAATTTCGAAAGGCTTCTGCAATCATTTGAAGCTTATTCGAAAGTTGCAGATCATACCAAATACTTTAATAATTATGAGTACTACAAAGCCATCTTTTTGGTCAATGGGGTTCAGCATTATGACAGCGGTTTTGTGTTATTAAAAGCTGCCGAAGATTTTGGAAGCCCTGTGGCAGTTCTACACTATCAGCAATATGAAGATGAAGGCATTTTGAATGAAGTGATTGCATTGAATAAAGATAAAATTCAATGTACAGTCTCTGATAAAGCCTGGTATTCAAATTCTTATCCTTTTGGTAAAGCGCAGTTTCCGGCTCTGACAGACTATGCTGACGGGATCGACACCATTGCGTTTTTGCTTCGTTTGAATGGATAAACGGGCGGGTTTTTGGAAGTTAAATCGCTGAAAAGAAAAAAACATGAAAAAAGTTTGGGATAATTCATTTAAAGACTGTAATTTTGCAGCCCTTAAATTATAAGCCAAATTGTAGCGATGAAAAAAGACATTCACCCAAAGAATTACCGCTTAGTTGTTTTTAAAGACATGTCGAACGATTATAGTTTTATTTCGCGTTCGACGATCAACTCCAAAGATACCATTGTATGGGACGACGGTAATGAATACCCGCTTGTTAAACTTGAGATTTCACACACATCTCATCCTTTTTATACAGGTAAGATGAAGCTCGTTGACTCAGCCGGACGTGTTGATAAGTTTAAAAACAGGTACAAAAAACATTATGATCAGAAAGCTAAATAGGCTCAGATATAGTATTTGAGGCCCTTTCCTGATCAGGTGAGGGCTTTTTTTGTAATTGAAAATATTTTTGGCAACAGGTTTTAAACAGCTTAAAAATAAGTATATTTGTTCAGTAACCCTAAATACGTTTACCGACCATGAATTATATCCTTTTCGACAGTACCTTCAGAAATAATCTGCTACCCCTAACCTTCACACGTCCTGTGGCTGACCTTCGTATCGGGATATTAACGATTCGAGAAAAGTGGGAGCTTATGCTCAAAGAGAAAACTTCCACTTTGACCGAACCTTATCTGGCGGTGAAATTTCCGCTGGTTAAAGCTGAATCCAATATACTGATCAATGGAGCTGTTTGCCCAACAGTTGAGTTGGTAGCGCAGGTAAAGCAACTCAAATCCGGTGAAACCCTGGTAAAGGGCGACAGCGTGATAGCCATGTGCCTCAAAGCTGATTCACTGGATAGCTTTGGCAGCGAAACAAGTGATGATATTGCAACGATCAGCACTGAGATTGATTTTATAAAGGTTGAAAATACCTGGGATTTATTTCATTATAACGACCGTGCTATCCGGGACGATTTTGCGTTGCTAACCAAAGGCAGGAAGTCGCAAAAATTAAGCACGACCAATCGTGTTATTAGTCCCGAAAATATCTTCATTGAAGAAGGTGCGGTTGTCGAATTTGCTATTATCAATGCTTCTACCGGCCCAGTTTATATTGGCAAAAACGCCGAAATAATGGAGGGCAGCAAGGTAAGAGGCCCCTTTGCCTTGTGCGACCATGCCGTGCTCAAAATGGATGCCAAGATATACGGAGCTACTACCATAGGCCCTTATTCAAAGGTTGGGGGAGAGGTAAACAACTCAGTTATTTTGGGTTTTTCAAATAAAGCACATGATGGTTTTTTAGGTCATTCGGTCCTGGGCGAATGGTGTAATTTGGGAGCTGATACCAATACCTCTAACCTAAAAAATACCTACGAAGAAGTGAAGCTGTGGTCGTATGCCGAAGATGCATTTGTTGCTACCGGCCTTCAGTTTTGCGGATTGATTATGGGCGATCATTCCAAATCGGGAATTAATACCATGTTTAATACAGGAACTGTTGTGGGTGTAAACGCAAATATCTATGGAGCCGGATACCAGCGAAATTTTGTACCATCTTTTTCGTGGGGAGGCACACATGGGTATGCCGATTTTGATTTGAAAAAAGCTGTAAAAATAGCGGAAGCAGTCTATGCCCGAAGGGGAAAAGAGTTTGATAAAATAGAATCATCCATTTTGAAAGAGATATACAGCCTCACCCATAAAAACCGCAGAGCCTGATTAATCACTGGCACATTTCTTGACCTGTAATGAGGAAAATAAAGCATCAATATGATATGGTGACCTCTGTTACAGATCGTTAACGACTTTAATGATGAGCGTTTTTGCTGACAGAATGATGCAAAAGCGCTTTTTATGCTGTACGAAGTGCCAAAATGTCTGAAAATCAAATATGAAAAATATATTCAATAACACAAGCTTTCAATTAACTGATTTACTTGAGTCTGATGCAGAATTCATCCCCCTGCTCTCGCCCGAAGATGAAGAACAGATGAATGCTGAAGAGCTGCCCGAAGAGCTGGCTATCCTGCCTCTGCGTAATGCAGTTTTGTTTCCCGGCGTGGTGATTCCTATCACGGTGGGCCGTGACAAATCAATAAGATTAGTGAAAGAAGCTTACCGCAAAGAGCGTATTATCGGTGTGGTGTCGCAAAAGAATCCAGGCATCGAAGATCCCTCATTTACTGATCTGAATACCGTGGGAACGGTGGCGCGAATACTGAAAACACTGCAAATGCCTGATGGAAATACAACCGTTATCATTCAGGGAATGAAGCGTTTTCGTCTGCTTGAAATGGTTCAGGAAACACCTTATTTTAAAGCCCGCACAGGTGCATTTGAAGAAGTGATCGAATTGCCAAAAGATCGTCAGTTTCAGGCTCTCATACAGTCGCTAAAGGATTTGTCGTTACAAATAATTCAAAAATCACCGCATATTCCTTCCGAGGCTTCATTTGCCATTAAAAATATCGAATCACCTGTTTTTTTGATAAATTTTGTTTCGAGCAACCTCAATATTGATGTAGTAGAGAAGCAAAGATTACTTGAGGTTAAGAATATGGTCGAACGGGCGAATACTGTTTTGGCTGCCTTGACAAAGGAACTTCAACTGCTCGACCTGAAGAATCAAATACAGAACAAGGTAAAGATCGACCTCGATAAACAGCAGCGGGATTATTTTCTGAATCAGCAACTCAAGACCATACAGGAAGAATTGGGTGGAACGCCAAATGAGTTGGATATTCGCGAGTTAAAAGCAAAAGCTGAGAAGAAGAAATGGTCAAAACAGCTAAAGGATGTATTTGAACGGGAGCTGACAAAATTGCAGCGCATGAATCCGCAGGCGGCGGAGTATGGCATTCAGCATAATTACCTCGAATATCTGGTCGAACTGCCCTGGAACGAATATACCACGGATAATCTGGATCTGAAAAATGCACAAAAAGTGCTCGACAACGATCATTTTGGCCTTGACAAAGTGAAGGAAAGAATCATTGAATATCTTGCGATATTAAAGATTAAACAGGATATGAAATCTCCGATTCTTTGTCTGGTAGGGCCTCCCGGAGTAGGAAAAACATCCCTGGGCAAGTCAATAGCTTCTGCACTTAACCGCAAATATATCCGCATGTCGTTGGGTGGTCTGCGCGATGAAGCTGAACTTCGCGGACACCGCAAGACCTATATCGGAGCCATGCCGGGACGTATTATACAAAATCTGCGGAAGGCAAAATCCTCAAATCCTGTTTACGTGCTGGACGAGATAGATAAGGTTAGCGGAAACACCATAAATGGTGATCCACAAGCCGCTTTGCTCGAAGTGCTTGATCCGGAGCAAAACACCAGCTTTTACGATAATTTTTTAGAACTGGAATACGACCTCTCCAGGGTGATGTTTATCGCTACCGCCAATACCCTGAGCAGCGTGCATCCTGCTTTGCGCGATCGCATGGAAGTGATCGATTTGAGTGGTTATCTGATTGAGGAAAAAATTGAAATAGCCAAAAAACATCTGATCCCTAAGCAGATGAAAGAACATGGCTTGAAATCAAAACAGATTTCATTCTCAAAAAAAATTACTGAGGATATCATTGAGCATTACACCCGTGAAGCCGGTGTAAGGACTTTGGAACGACAACTGGCCCGAATCATACGCAACAAAGCCAAATTCATTGCCATGGACGAGGCGTACAATGTTAAGGTAAGCAAGGAAGATCTTGAAAAAGTGCTTGGTATTGGTCGTTTTCAGCGCGAGAAAGTGATGCAGCACGATGTGCCTGGCGTTGCTACGGGCTTGGCCTGGACGCCTGTTGGAGGTGAGATTCTGTTTATCGAAGTGAGCCTCAGTCGTGGAAAAGGCAATCTTAAGCTCACCGGAAATCTGGGTGATGTGATGAAAGAATCTGCCAGCATTGCCTATGAGTTTATCAAGTCTCACGCTTCTGACTTTGATATCGACCCTGAAGTTTTCGACAAATGGAACGTACATATTCATGTACCGGAAGGGGCAACACCAAAAGATGGTCCTTCGGCAGGGATTACCATGCTCACGGCACTTACCTCAGCCTTTACTCAACGTATCGTACGTTCGAAACTGGCCATGACAGGCGAGATTACCTTGCGCGGCAAAGTATTACCGGTAGGAGGGATCAAGGAAAAAATCCTGGCTGCCAAGCGTAGTAGTATCACAGACATAATTTTATCGGAAGAAAACAGAAAAGACTTCAATGAAATTCCTGAAGAATATATTAAAGGAATTGAATTTCACTTCGTTAAGCAAATGACAGAAGTGCTTAACTTAGCCCTGTTGGATCAAAAAATTAAGCATCCTCTTGTTCTTTAAAGTGAACAATTGAGGCAAAATATTGTCTATTGCAGACCGCAGCTTTTGTGTGATCTGCGATAAAAGATTTGAAAAATATGTCGAAAAATATCCTAATCATTCACGGACATCCCGTGAATGATTCTTTTATAGATCAGTTGCAACAGGTATATATCGAAGCTGCATCAGCCAAAGGTGCCAATATCAGGCAGTTGGTTTTGAGAGAGTTGAATTTCGAGATCAATTTTCGTGAAGGTTACCGCGGAAATCAGGAGCTGGAATCTGATCTGGTGGCTGCCCAGGAAGCGATTAGTTGGGCTGATCATCTGGTATTTTTTTATCCCAACTGGTGGGGAACCTATCCTGCATTGCTTAAAGGTTTTATTGACAGAACCTTTCTTCCTGACTTTGCCTTTCGTTATAAAAGTGGCCGCACAAATCCTGACAGATTACTGAGGGGAAAGACTGCCCGTTTGATCGTTACGATGGATTCGCCCAAATGGTATTATTATTTGGTGCAGTTTGCGCCTGGTCATCATGCCATGCGCAAAGCCTTATTGCAATTTGTCGGGATTAAGCCTGTTAAAATTACAACGCTGGGATTGCTTCGAAAAGCAGACGAAAGACGTAGAGCTACCTGGCTGAAGATGATGAAAAAAATGGGCGATCGGCTTTGTTAGTTTTAGCATTTGAATTCATACAGCTATCTTTGTACCTGATATAGCTGCTCATGCAAAATCTGAGGTTTTTAGTATTTCTTTTGATGCTTGTTTCTTTGTTATCCTGCACTGTACGCCAGGATGCCGAAGAAAAGCGAAAGATTTTCAGATATAATGAATCGGCCGGCATTACTACACTCGATCCTGCTTTTGCACGCGATTTGCCTCATATCTGGGTTTGTAACCAGCTATATGACGGCCTTGTAAGTCTGGATGAGAAACTTGAGATAAGACCGGCTATTGCCAAAAGATGGTCGGTTTCGGAGGACGGACTCATCTATACTTTTTGGCTCAGGACAGATGTGAGATTTCAGGGAATTTCTGTTTTTAAGGAGAAAACAAGAAAAGTAAATGCTCAGGATGTGATTTTTAGTTTTAACAGAATTATAAATCCATCCCTTGCCTCACCTGGAAGCTGGATTTTTAACAGCGTAAAACGTGATGGCGGGCAGTTGGCCATTAAAGCACTTAGCGACAGTATAGTACAAATTGAGTTATCGCAGGCTTTCCCTCCGTTTCTTGGGATGCTGAGTATGGCGTATGCCTCTGTTCTGCCGAAAGAGGCGTTTGATGAAAGGGCACTTAAATTCAACGGGCAGGCTGTTGGAACCGGTCCTTTTCATTTTCAACTGTGGGAAGAAGGTGTAAAACTTGTCTTGCGTCGTAATCCAACTTATTTCATGGTAGAGGAGGGAAGGAGATTACCCTTGATTGATGCTGTTTCGATAAATTTCCTGGCAGATAAACAGATTGCTTTTATGCAGTTTATCAAAGGTAAGCTGGATTTTATGTCGGGGATAGATGCCCGCTACAAGGATGAATTACTTAGCAAAGATGGTAAATTGAAGAAAAAGTATGCCGATCAGATCTACCTGCTGCGCGAGCCTTATTTAAACACAGAATACCTTGGTTTTTTTATAAACAGAAACTGGAACCAAGCAGAAGCAACACGGCAATTGGCTTTGCGAAAAGCCGTAAATTATGCGATTGACAGGGAGAAGATGTTGAAGTTTCTGCGTAATGGCACCGGAAAAGCCGGTCATGCAGGGATGATCCCATTTGGACTACCAGGTCATGCAAAATCAGCGGACATTGGTTATACTTATCAGCCGGATAGTGTTAAGTCGTTGATCATGAAATATAAATTAGTTGAGCTGCCAATCACTTTAAGCACAACGGCCGATTATCTTGATCTTTCCAAATTCGTGCAGGCTTCATTAAAAGATTTTGGCTTAAGTGCCAGCCTCGAAGTGCTTCCGGCTGCTAATATGCGTCAGTTTCGTGCCAACGGCAGTCTTCCTTTTTTCAGGGCTTCGTGGGTTGGTGATTATCCTGATGCAGAGAATTATTTATCCCTTTTTTATAGCCCCAATGCTTCACCAAATGGTCCAAATTATACGCATTTTAGTTCGGAAGCGTTTGATCGACTCTATGAGCAAAGTATGCGTATTACTAATGATACCATCCGATTTTCACTCTATAAATCTATGGATAGTTTGATCATGCAGGAGGCTCCGGTAGTGGTGCTTTTTTATGATGAGGTATTGCGTTTTGTTCAAAAGGATATTCAAGGTCTGGGTAGTAACCCTGTTAACCTTTTGGATTTGAGGCGGGTAGATATTTCAAGATAAGCAATCTTTCAACAAATTAGTTGGTGTTTTTATCCGTTCCCCTGATTTTCACCAGCAGCATTTATCGAAAGTATTAAATATCAGTAATTATGCCTGCAAAAGCATGTAAAACTTAAGGGGATTTTTTGTAACTTTGCACCCAATTTTTTAGAATCAAATGATATGATCAACATAACGCTGCCAGACAATTCTGTTCATCAATATGATGCAGGTGTAACAGCCCTCGAAATTGCCAAAAGCATAAGTGAAGGTTTAGCGCGCAATGTATTATCTGCCAAGGTAAACGGTGAAATATGGGATGCAATGCGTCCAATCACGCAGGATGCCAAGGTGCAGTTACTAACCTGGAATGATACCGGCGGAAAAGCAACCATGTGGCATTCATCGGCACACCTGATGGCCGAAGCCATTGAGCAGCTTTATCCCGGCGTTAAGTTTGGCATCGGACCCGATATTGAAAATGGTTTCTATTACGATATTGATACTGGCGACACTACGCTTACAGATGCTGATCTGGCTGAGATAGAAAAGCGTATGCTCGAGCTTGCCCGCGAAAAACAACAGTTTCAACGGGTTGAAGTTTCGAAACAGCAGGCACTTGATTATTTCGAAAAGAAAGGCGATGAATATAAGCTGGAACTCATTAGCGAGTTGAATGATGGGGAAATTACTTTTTACAAAAGCGGAACTTTCACCGACCTTTGCCGCGGCCCACATCTGCCGGATACAGGCTTTATCAAATCCGTAAAGCTGTTGAGCATAGCCGGTGCGTATTGGCGTGGCGATGAAAAACGCAAACAGCTGACACGTATTTATGGGATTACTTTTCCAAAGAAGAAGGAACTGGATGAGTACCTCGAAATGCTCGAAGAAGCTAAGAAGAGAGATCATCGTAAGCTGGGAAAAGAACTTGATTTATTTACTTTTTCGCAGAAAGTGGGTGCCGGATTACCATTGTGGTTGCCCAAAGGGGCTCAACTGCGTGAGAGACTGGAGCAATACCTGAAGAAGGTTCAGAAAGAGGCTGGCTATCAGCCTGTAATCACGCCTCATATCGGGAATGTGAATTTGTACAAAACTTCCGGACATTACGATAAATACGGAGAAGATTCGTTCCGTCCGATCACAACGCCTGTAGAAGGAGAGGAGTTTTTTCTGAAACCGATGAATTGCCCGCATCATTGCGAGATATTTAATTCCAGACCACACTCTTATAAAGACTTACCTATTCGTTATGCCGAATTTGGAACTGTATATCGTTACGAGCAAAGCGGCGAACTTCATGGCTTGACGCGGGTGAGAGGATTTACACAGGATGACGCACATATTTTCTGTACGCCTGATCAAATCAAAACAGAATTTAAAAGCGTGATCAAGATCATCATGCGAATCTTTAAAGCACTTGATTTCAATGATTTCATCACTCAGATATCCTTACGCGACAAGAATAATCCGGAGAAATATATCGGTTCGGATGAGAACTGGGAAAAAGCCGAACGGGCAATTATTGAAGTAGCTGAGGAAGAAGGACTTGATGCCATAACAGAATATGGTGAAGCAGCATTTTATGGGCCAAAGATGGATTTTATGGTAAAGGATGCTTTGGGAAGAAAATGGCAGCTGGGAACGATACAGGTTGACTATAACCTGCCAGAGCGTTTCGACTTAACTTATGTTGGTGCTGATAATGAAAAACACAGGCCTGTGATGATTCACCGGGCACCTTTTGGTTCACTTGAACGTTTTGTTGCAGTTTTGGTTGAGCATTGCGGGGGCAATTTCCCGCTTTGGTTGAGTCCTGAGCAGGCTATCATATTGCCAATCAGCGAAAAGTATCAAAATTATGCTGAAAAAGTTTTACAGTTTCTAAATAATTCCGATATTCGCGCCCTCATTGACGACAGAAGTGAGAAAGTAAGTCGTAAGATCAGAGATGCGGAAGTAAAGAAAATTCCTTATATGCTTATCGTAGGCGAAAAAGAGGAAGCCGAAGAACGGTTATCAGTTAGAAAACATGGTGAGGGTGATCTGGGAATTTTTGAATTGAAGCAGTTCGCTGAAATGATTGAAAAAGAAGTAATCAGGCTTCAGGGATTTGAAGCATAAATTAAATAAAAGTTTAACAAATATAGGAGACATACACTATAGCACAGTTTAGAGGAAGAAAACCACGCGTCTTTCAAAAGAAAGAAGATCCACACAAGATTAACGATCGCATCACAGCACCAATGGTTAGGGTAGTGGGCGAAAATGTTGAAAATGGTATTTATCCGTTACGTGAAGCGATCGCCATTGCAGAAGGACTTCAGTTGGATTTGGTTGAAATTTCACCCACAGCAAACCCACCCGTTTGCAAAGTAATTGACTATAAAAAGTTTCTTTTTGAACAAAAGAAGAAACAAAAAGAAATCAAAGCCAAATCGGCCAAAATTGTGGTTAAGGAAATAAGATTGGGGCCAAATACAGACGAGCATGACTTTCAGTTTAAACTGAAACACGCGATGAAGTTTTTGGAAGAAGGTGCAAAAGTGAAGGTGGACGTCTTTTTTAGAGGAAGGTCGATTGTTTACAAGGATCAGGGAGAGCTCGTATTGTTGCGATTTGCACAAGAGCTGGAGGAATACGGAAAAGTGGAGCAATTGCCAAAACTTGAGGGAAAACGGATGATCATGATGATCGCTCCTAAAAAATAAGGATTTAAATTTCATCACTATAAATACATTTTAAAGCAATGCCTAAAATGAAAACAAAATCCGGTGCAAAAAAACGGTTTAAACTAACCGGCACCGGTAAAATCAAACGGAAGCATGCTTACAAAAGTCACATTCTGACAAAGAAATCGACCAAACGTAAGCGCAACCTCACCTATTCCGGACTCGTGCACAAAGCCGATGAAAAGAATATCCGTGAAATGCTTCACTAACAGTAAATCAATTGTTTAACTTTGTCATAGCATCAAAGTTTCCGAATGAACGGAGCGCTATGGTGAAAAATTTAGAAAAATGCCTAGATCAGTAAACGCGGTTGCCGCAAGAGCAAGACGCAAAAAAATTCTCAAGAAAACAAAAGGGCAGTTCGGACGGAGGAAGAACGTCTGGACGGTTGCCAAAAACTCCTACGAAAAAGGACAACAGTATGCCTATCGCGACAGGCGAAACAAAAAACGTACTTTCCGTGCACTTTGGATTCAGCGTATCAACGCTGCAGTACGTGAGTATGGCATGTCGTATAGTGTGTTCATGGGCAAGCTCCATGAAAATAATATCGAGTTGAGCCGTAAAGTGCTTGCCGATCTTGCACTAAACAATCCTGATGCTTTCAAAGCGATCGTAGAGAAGGTGAAATAATTAACTTATCGATAGTTAAATTTAAAAAAGTCGGTGCTTTGCATCGGCTTTTTTATTTGATACCGTATTTCATGATTTTCCTGCTTAAGGCTTGCCAGGAAATATCAAGAAGTTGGGCAGCCTGCGATTTATTTCCTTTGCATTTGTCCAATGCCTTTTTGATGAGGAATTTTTCGCTTTCCTCAAGGTTGAAGCTTTTTAGTTGAATGGTTTCAGCTGAATCTGAGCTGTGATTATTTAGCGGAATATCTCTGGTTGTAATCATGCCATCTTCACTTAGGATGACAGCTCTTTCCAGCAGATTCCGTAGCTCACGGATATTACCCGGGAAGCTATAATCCATTATCTTTTGAATAGCTTCCTGTGATAATCTGGGAGTTTTAATTTTCATCCGACCGGCAAAATAATTCAGGAAATAATTGATCAGCAAAGGAATATCTTCTTTTCTTTGACGGAGTGGCGGCAAGTCAATAACAAAGGTGCTTAAACGATGGTAAAGATCGCCTCTAAAAGCTTTGTTCTCAGCCATTTCTTCCAGGTTTTGGTTTGAGGCAGCAATTACCCGGATGTCAAAAGCAATTTTTTGATGTGTGCCTACCCGGCTTACCATTCTTTCTTCCAGTGCCCTGAGCAATTTGGCCTGCTGCCCAACCGGCATATCTCCAATTTCATCCAAAAAAAGCGTCCCTCCGTTAGCAATTTCAAACCAGCCTGCCCGATCGTCCACAGCACCCGTAAAACTTCCTTTTTTATGTCCGAAAAACTCGCTCTCGAAAAGTGAATCTGTTATAGCAGAGCAGTTTACTGCGTGAAAAAGCTTTGTTTTTCGGTTCGAAAGCAGATGAATACCGTGTGCAACCAACTCTTTCCCCGTGCCACTTTCACCCGTCACCAATACGGATGTTTGCTCTGATTTGGCCACTTTTTCCATCATCATCATCACTTCTTTTATCGCCTTGCTTTCGCCAATCATGGGCGCACCTGTAGATTCGTAAAGCCTTTGCGTTAAAAGGGAGATGGTTTTGTCATAGCGTTTTAGCTGCCTTGAAAGTGCTACAAACCTCTCCGTACGATGAATGGCATGTTCAATGTCGGCTAACCTGAATGGTTTTTGAAAATAATCGGTAGCTCCATTTCGCATGGCTTCTATAACACTCTGCATATCACCATGCCCCGATATCATGATTACTTCGATGTGATTGTAATTGCTTTTAACCATTTTCAACACCTCTAAACCACTCATTTCCGGCAGTTTGATATCCAATACCATGATATCAATGCTTTCTTGTTCCAGGATTTGAAAAGCTGCAGAAGGGCGCGTGGCAGTATGAACCAGAAATTTTTTACGCTGCAAAAACTCTTCTAACTCATCACATAATCGTTTCTCGTCATCAAGAATTAAAATTGATAATTGTTCCATTCCCTTAGTTTAGATGTTCAGGT
Source organism: Bacteroidales bacterium (assembly GCA_028696715.1). Classification (GTDB taxonomy): domain Bacteria; phylum Bacteroidota; class Bacteroidia; order Bacteroidales; family F082; genus UBA5536. Next base: position 10,437 of record JAQVGO010000019.1, on the reverse strand, counting down.
AAAAGTATTATTATCTTTGTGTATTCATCTTCAATGCTTTCGGCCAGAATTTCTCCTTTCATTTCACGGATTATTCCATACGAGATGGATAAACCCAATCCGGTGCCTTCATCGGCTTTTTTGGTTGAAAAAAATGGGTTAAAAATATTCATCAGATTCGCTTTCGGAATGCCAATTCCATTGTCTGATACTTCAATAGTAATGTGTTTGTCCTGAATATAGGAGCGTACCGCAATCATTTTTTGATAATTATCTTTCCATTTTTCAGATTTTTTGTCAACGGCATACTTGGCGTTACTCAGCAGATTTAATAAAACTTGTTCCAACTGGAACGCATCGCCCCAGATGTGATTATGTTTGGTGTTAATGGCCAATTGAAGGTCAATGCCGTGATCGATGTACAATCTGTTTACGAAGGACAATGTGTTATTGATCACCTGATTTATGCTAACTTTTTCAAATACAGTAGGTTTATCTCTTGAAAAGGCCCTTACATGGTCGATAATCTTGCGAATTCGCTCGATGTCCTGGAACATCAGCTCAATTTTTTGCTGCAGGTAATCATCAGAAAGTGAGTCATTTATTTTTTCATACAGGAGATTATCCAGGCTAAGAGAAATCCCTCCCAGGGGTTGATTTATTTCATGCGCAATACCGGCCGACAGTTCGCCGAGCGACTCAAGACGCGACTTTTGAAGGATCAGTTCCTGTTGTTTTTCACGTTTTTTCAGCTCTTCTTTTACGCGAACTTCAAGATTTTGATTCAGCTGTTTCAATTCAGATTCAAACAGTTTACGGGTATGAATGTCGGTCATAAAAGTTAGAACAGCAGGCGATTCATCCCAATTTATCAAATTCGATTTTAATTCGACCCATTTGTAGTTACCTTTTATGTCAATAATTTGAATATCATATGATTCAGGAATTTCCTCACCCTTTAAACGTTTGAAGTGATTCTCGATCACTTTCTCGCGATAGTCAGGATGAATAAAATCAGTGAATATCTTACCAATCACATGTTTTGGAAAATAACCCGTAAGCTCATAGGCTTTGGGATTAATAAACTGAATTCGTCCGTTCGCTGTCAGAAAAATAGCATCGTTGGCATTTTCAAAGATCAGCCTGTACTTTTCTTCACTTTCGCGTAGCAAATCTTCGGCATACCGGCGTTCGGCAATTTCAGATTCCAAATCGCGGGTACGTTCCATAACCCGCATTTCGAGCTGGACATTAAGTTGGAGGAGTTCAAGTTCGATTTTTGACCGGTAGATGGCGGCACCCAGAATGTTTGCTGCGGCAATCAGGCTATTTGATTCCACAACAGACCAGTTGCGTGGATTCTCGCAATCATCAAAACCAATAAATCCAAACCATTGTTCCTTAACGAAGATAGGAACAGCCATAACCGAAATAATCTGCTGGGGTTTAAGTACTTCCTGCTCTTCTATTGGAAAATCTTCTATAAGCCCAAAGAGCAACTTTCGTTTCGAAAGAGTTTCTGCCCAACGTCTGAACTCGTCACTGGTGGTATCCACTTCCTGAAGCCTCTCATTGCTCATCTGAGGTGTAGTTTTATTATCTACCCATTCAAACTTCTGATGGGTGTAGAGGGTCATATTCTTTTCGATATTTTCGAATATATAAACCCTGCTAACCTGAGTAGCCCGTCCAAGCTTCTCCAGCACTTTTTGCACTGAAAAGTCGTTGTATCCTTCGCTCAACAACACTTCAGCAGCATCACTCACCGCTTGCAAGATGGCTTCATTGCGTAGCAATGCCTGCTCTGCCTGTTTGCGTTTGCGCTCTTCTTCGAGCATGTTTTTTCGAAGCAGAATTTCTTGTGCCTGGTCTTTTACAACACTCAGTAATTTGTTGTTATCCACAGGCTTAAGCAGGAAATTATTTACTCCATTCTCGATGGCGCGCAAAAAATAATGTGACTCACCATAAGCCGACATGATGACGATACGCGCTTCCGAATCGAGGCGTTTTATTTTTCGCACCATATCAAGCCCGTTCATCAAGGGCATCTTGATATCGGTGATGACCAGATCAGGTTTCAGTTTTTGAAACAGATCATAACCTTCAAGACCATTCTCTGCAAATTCAAGCTTTTTTATACTGTCTTTGAGAAGTTTATGATAGATGGTTCGCAGGATTTTTTCATCCTCAACAATTAGTACTGATATATCCCATACTTTCATAAGCTGTTAGCTAGAGCAGACGAATTTAGTCAAATTTCTTTTCACCTGCCAATATGGAAGTTCGAAGGTGATTTTCGTCAGGTGGTATTGGGCACGACCATCGGTAATCGTAAGCACAGTATGGATTGTAAGCCTTGTTGAAATCCAGCTGAATGCTATCAGATTCAGGGATTTCGATGTCGAGGTATCGCCCACCGCCATAGGTTGTTACGCCATTTGTGAAATCCTTAAAAGGTATAAATAAACCTTTATAAGTACTGTCTTTTTCGAGGATATCCATGTTTTGGTAGGCAGTCAATGCATGAATCGTATCCTTGTGTGTAAAATGAATTAGCCCATATTTGCGATAGACCGGTAAGCGATCGGTTGTTGTAGGCATAGTGAAAGTAGATGCTGCAATTTGTTTGGTAAACCTGGCTTGTTTTCGGAAATTGGTGTCCGTTTCGAAATAAGCAAGCCCTTTAAAGGCTGAGATTGTTTCTTTTGCAAGAGGAGTAGTTTCCTGATCCTTAAAATACCTGTCTTTTTTAAAGCGTTCGTCTTGAATTTGATCCAGGTAAAGGCCATACTTAATTTCTTGTTTGATTTTTTGAGGTTCAGCTCTAAAGAATACCCGGGCATAAAAATACGAAATCAACTCACTAAAAACCGTCCTGAAGCCTCTGCTGGTTGAGTACCACCGCCCGGCATCAAAACTATCATCCTCCACGACTACCAATCCCTGAATGCGATCTTCAAATACTTTTTCGAACATGAGATATGACCTCCGGGCATGGGCACCCATGGTGAAGAGGTCAAAGTTTTCTTCACCCAGATTAAACTCATCCCATCTCATTTGGAGGGCAAGGGCAGTGGCATAAGTACGATCGCGCAAAATGGTATTGGGAATATGAACGGTATAGATGCTATCGGCAAAATGCATTTCGCGAAGGCTGCCGGCAGAGGCATCAGCCATATTACTAAAAGGAGAGCTGTAGCTCCATTGTGTTATTGGTATGCCGGTGATGATAAATGCTTTGTAATTATTTTCGTAATAATGTGCCATAGCCTCTTTAAGTCCATTGTCAGGAAGCCATCCTTCTACAACCAACACTTTCGACTGGCCGGCTTTTTCCTTGCTCAGAAAGGGATAGGTTCCTTTTAGCAACAACCAACAAGCAATTAAAAAAATTAAAATCAGTATCAGCCATCCCCAAAGGGTTGGAAGTAAAACGGTTTTTGGTCTTAATAATTTAAATGGCATAGCAAGCAATTGAAGCTGCAAGATAGTAATTTTCTAATTCGAAAATTGCTGTATTTTTGCATTAAAACATGGCAAAATCATATCATCATATCCGGCAAAATTATGGCAAGTCGGGGCTGGTTGAAAAAGACATGCCTGAGAATCCTTTTGTGCTGTTTCAGCATTGGTTTGATCAGGCACTTAAGGACCAACTACCGGATGCCAATGCCCTGGTGCTTTCCACTGTTTATAAGCACCGACCTTCGTCGCGTATTGTGTTGTTGAAGGCTGTAGAGCAGGATGCCCTGGTGTTTTTTACAAATTACAACAGCCGAAAAGGGCGCGAGATAGAAAATAATCCGCAGGCTTCCATCTTGTTTTTTTGGTCTCAGCACGAAAGACAAATCAGAGTTGAAGGGCAGGTCGAAAAAATTTCGGATGAGCAGTCCGAAAGTTATTTTATTTCCAGACCTCTTGAAAGTCAGGCCGCTGCGATAGCTTCTGCACAGAGTGAAAAGATAAAAGATAAAACGGCACTGATTCGCAGCTATGACCACCTTTTGAAGCATGTGGAGCTGATAAAGCGACCAGCACATTGGGGCGGATATCAGCTAAAGCCTGATTATTTTGAGTTTTGGCAGGGCGGATCCCATCGGCTGCACGACCGTATCATCTATGAAAAACTAATGCAAAATTGGCAGATCAGCCGTTTGTCGCCTTAAATTAATTTGGACGTAAAGGCTTTACATCCACTTTCTTTTCGGGAGATTTTTCCGTTTCATCGCTTATTTCGGCCAGCTTATTCATTTCCTCTACAAATCCCTGAATAGCAGCATCATCAAAACCTTTTTCTTTTGCGGCCTCTTCTAAAGTTCCCCATATAGGTTCTCCACAGGCAATGCAGCGTATTCCCTTTTCCATCAGGTATTTAACGGAGAAAGGATAGTTGGTCACCAGTGCTTCAATTTCGATGTCTTTGTGAATCATAATTGCGTTTTTTTTCAATTATCAAGAACCTTGCCTTGCCGTGTTTTTATTAAACTTTGTAAATTCGGGGCTAAAATATGACAGGCTGACAGCTAAATAAAAACTTTCGAAAAGATGCAACAGCAAGAACAGATTCTCGTGGTAATGGTTATTTACCTGAGTTTATTGATTTTCTGGGGAATATATCAAGGCCGAAAGGTAAAGAGCAATCAGGATTATGCCATTGCAGGCAGAAAGCTGCCCGGGTGGGTTGCGGCTTTATCTGAACGCGCAACAGGCGAAAGCAGCTGGGCTTTGCTTGGATTGCCCGGAGCCGCTTATGCCATGGGATTGACGGAGATTTGGACAGCAGTAGGTTGTGTGGCGGGGATAATCGTTGCCTGGGCTTTGATTTCGTGGCGTTTGCGAGATGAGGCCGAAAAATATAACATCACAACTTACACCGATTTTCTGGCTGGAAAACATGCCGAAACAGCCAGATGGATCAGGGCTTCGGCCAGTGCCACCATTGTATTCTTTTTTTTCTTTTATGTTGGTGCTCAGTTTTTGGGTGGAGGCAAAACGCTCTTTACGATGTTTGGTATCAATCCGGAAATCGGGATGTTATTAACTGCTGCCATCATCGTACCTTATACGATATATGGTGGTTTCAGAAGCGTAGTTTATACCGATGTGATACAGGCAATTGTGATGATTGTCGCGCTGGTTGTAGGGCCGATAGTAGGCTTGATGTATTTGAGTAATCATCCTGAAACATTCGCTTCAGGCATAGGTGAGGCACTCGAAAAGGCTGGATCTTCCTATATGTCGCTCGTTAATGGCACAAGTGGATTTGCAGCCGGAGTGATAATTGTGGGCGGCTTTTCATGGTTTTTCGGTTATTTGGGCGGACAGCCACAGTTGGCAATGCGTTTTATGGCTATTTCGGATATACGACAGGCTCGTAAAGCCAGGAATGTTGGCATCGTATGGACCTTGGTTGCTTATATTGGGGCATTAATGATAGGTTGGATTGGCCTGGCCATTTTTGGCCCGACAGGCCTGGAAGATCAGGAATATGTGATGCCGGCAGTGATGTTGAGGATTTTTCCTCCTGTGATTGCTTCTGTCCTTATCACAGGAGCCATCGCAGCCATGATTTCCACTGCGGATTCCTTATTGATTTTGAGTGCAACCGAATTCAGTGAAAATATTTTAAAACCACTTCTCAAAAAATTCAAAGGAGCCGATTCAGCTGCGCTGCTGCAGAGCAGAATTGTGACGGCTTTGCTTGCGGTGGTTGCCCTGTTGCTAGCCTATGTGATTGAGGCAGAGCTCATATTTTCGTTGGTGAGTTATGTTTGGGCCGGAATTGGCGGTACCTTTTCAGTTGTTGTACTACTCACACTGATGTGGCCAAAATACCACGGAAGGGCAGTAGTTCTTACCATTGTTTCAGGACTTTTATTCACCATTATCTGGATAAGTACCGGAATGGAACAATACATTACCGCACGTTTATTAACCTTTATTGTAGCCTTGTTGGTTGCGGTTTTATCAAGTTATCTGATACCTAAAAACAAAACTAAGCTCAGGCCTGATGCTGCGGACGTAACAAGTCATTGATTGTTTTCACGGGATTAAAAGTAATGATCGGTGTTTCAACAAAAACAGTGATCCAATCGGCCATTGCACCATTCCATAATCCGGGCAATTCAAGGGCTTTTAGTTCGCGTCCATCCTTTGATTTGATAGAAATAAATCCGGTTTGGGGATCAACGAATTGTCTGAGGTCAAATTTGTTTCCTTTGAAATCGTAGGTTGCACAAACCAAATCAACCGGATTAAAATGGGTGGCCTGTTCAACAATTTTCATTTGCGTTGTATCATTTTTATCAATCTGTGATGACTCAACGATTTGAAGGGAGACTTCACCATTTTCATTTTCTACCCAGAAGGGTCCTCCTCCCGGTTCTCCTTCATTTTTAACCATTCCACAAATGCGGATAGGCCGGTTAAGCTTGGTGAACAGGAAGTCAATTTTTTCCATTTCGTCAAAACCATAAAAGGCGTCCGGAATTTCTATCATAAACGATTTTTGAGCCAGGGCAGCCATCTCGTCCAGCTCTTCCATTGTCAGGTTGCCATCATCGAGTTTGTCGAGCATCTCAAAAATCATCATCTGAAGTTTCATTAATAACCCACCAATGGCTTTTTTGTATTGGTAGGTTGGCTCCCGAAGCGAATCAGGAACAATATTATCGATGTTTTTGATGAAAACTATTTCTTCATGCAAATCATTCAGATTCTCGATAAGCGCGCCATGTCCGCCCGGACGGAAAAGCAAGCTGCCATCTGCATTTCTGAAAGGCTCGTTATCGTGATCCACAGCAACAGTATCGGTCGAAGGCTTTTGCTCTGAGAAAGTAATATCAAACTTAACCCCAAACTGCTTTTCATACTTTGGCAGAACGGTTTGAATCGCATCTTCGAAAGCAGTTTTATGTTCTGGTGAATTGGTAAAATGCACACGTGCAGTTTGTTTTGGATCGCAGCTATAATGCACAGCTTCGATCAGGTGTTCTTCCATAGCCAGCCGGTTACCATCCTGATATCGATGAAAGCGCAACAAGGCTTTAGGAAGTGCACCGTAGTTCAAACCTGAACCGGTTAATAAATATTTCAAAATTGTAACATAATCCTCATCCTGAATCAGTTTCTCAATGTCAAATCCTTCGTCACTCATTTTTTGAGCCAGATCGGGGTAGAAGGCAAAATCTTTAAGGTGAGTAAGGCAATAGGCAACGCTATTTGGGTTGCTTATTTCATCGAGGGTGAAGACAGGTTTTGATTCGGTATGCTGTTCCAGGAAAGCAAACAGGTCTTTAAACATTCGGCTGGCGGCTCCGGAAGCTGGAACAAATTTTAAAATACTGTAATGCTGTTGGTTTTCTTCAAAGAAAGTGATCAGCTCCTTAAGCTCATTATCAGAATATTGAACAATTCCATTTTGGGTTGTTGCAGCTTGTTTCAGCCTTATGAAGGGGAAGCCATTTTTAAATTGATTGATTTGGTAAAGCAGTTGAGTTTCTGAGATTCCTTTTTTCCTCAGGAGATCGAGGTCAGTCGGGCTAAGTTGGAGTATCATGATGGGTTACGTTTTTGATGGTAAAATTAAGGAAAAGGGACAAACAAAAAATACCAAAACGAAAGAACAAAAGCTTTGGAGAAATAAAATTTATATTACTTTTGCAAAACTTTTAGCCCAGGTGGCGGAATTGGTAGACGCGCATGGTTGAGGGCCATGTTCCGGTTACGGAGTGCAAGTTCGATTCTTGTTCTGGGCACAGTTTTTTTGAAAGGTGTGTTTTGTTAGCCCAAGTGGCGGAATTGGTAGACGCGCTACATTCAGGGTGTAGTGAGCGAACGCTCGTGAAGGTTCGAGTCCTTTCTTGGGCACTTTTCGAAAAATAAAGAGCTGGAAATCTGAAGATTCCGGCTCTTTTTGTTTTAATGGTACTTATTAATCAGTTTTTGATACAATTACTTTTTTTTTGGTTTGCATAGTGCCAATTAAGCATTACAGTTATTTTAAGACAGTGAAATGCAGAATTTACTCACAAGAAATTAAATGAGGTGTTGTATGCTATTATTTGTCAGGCAGTTTTGATACTGTTCGTTCAACAGTTAGATTCAATTCTGTGATACCAAAACCTCAAAAGAATTCATTTTACTGCGGGCTTTGTTTGAGCAAAATTGCTTTGCAGGAGATTCGATTTTTTAAAAATTTGAAAGGTTCTTATATTGCTGATAAATAATGTGTTGCGACTTTCAAATTGATCTGATAAAATGATGTGCATCTTTTAGGTAAAAGATGCGCATCTTTTGACAAACTTGTGCTTATGAATTGGGTAAAAGATACGCTTGATTTTTTTTGAGTGATACTTTAGCAGGGAATGGTCCTGGAGAGTAAGAGTTATCGGGATAATTGTTCGACCTAGTCGCTGACTACGCCGAGCGGGAAAGCGTTACATTTTGGGGCTGTATTTATTAAATAGGTTGATTATGTGATGTTTGTTTGCGTGTTTCTTGTGTAAGTAAGGATGGTTTGAGTAAAAGTTTGCATGTATTCAGAAAAAGTTCGGATGATTCCTGGAAAAGTTTGTGTGTTTCCGGAAGAAGTTTGAGAAGTTACCGGAAATGACAGGGTAGGGAACTAGGAAGCGTTCAATAAAGTGTCAAAAAAAACGGATTTTTTTAATTTTTTCAGGGGGTGCTTGGTTTAATAAAAGAAGAATTGCTAAATTAGCTGCGACAATAACCAAAACCAGGACATGCCAGAAGCAAAACGACTGAAATATACACCAGGGTAAGCAGGGCGAATATTAAAAAGATGACAAAGTTGCTGGATGATTTAGAAATATGACTAATTTTGAGTAAATGAGTAAAAGACATGATGTCGGTTTATTAAGTTGTTTTAGGTATAATAAACCGACAATTTGTCGAATTAAAAATAAGTTGGCATTCATTGTAAAAAGACAGAGAGACTCCCTTAAAAGGCATCAAATATAAAAATATGCAATTTATTTGCAAATATTAATTTATGTTGTATCTTTGTGGTCTGAAATAATTTAAATTCTAAGACAATGTTAATAGAATTCAATATAGAGAACTTTCTTTCATTCAAGGACTATACAACATTTTCAATGGTGGCTTCTAAGTCTTTTAAAGAACACAAAGAAAGTCATATTATTAAGGCGGATAGAAGTCTTAACTTGTTAAAATCATCCATTATTTATGGTAATAATGCAAGTGGAAAAAGTAATCTTCTTGAAGCAATGGGGTTTATGAAGCAAATTGTATTAAACTCATTTAGAGATGCTTTAATGGATAATAATGAAAGAAAATTTCCATTAGAGAAATTCGCGTTAAATACTCAAACTGAAAAAGACACTAGTTTCTTTGAAATTTCCTTTATTCAAAATGGAATAAAATATCGTTATGGTTTTGAAATCGATTATAATAAGGTAGTAGCAGAGTGGCTTTTTCATACAACAAGCAAAGAAGTTTATTTATTCAAAAGAAATTTGCAAGAAATTGAAATAAATAAATCTTCTTTCAAAGAAGGTTTAGGTAAAGAAGAAGATGTTAAGGAAAATGTTCTTTTTCTTTCAGTTCTAGCCACTCTAGGGAAGGAAATTTCTACAAATATTGTCGAGTGGTTCAAAAAATTCAATTTTGTTAATGGTATACATGACCGTGGACATAAAAGATATACAATTGATAAATTAAAATCAGATAAGCAATTTTTTAATTGGGTTCTACATTTTGTAAAGTACCTTGAGATAGCCAATCTATCGACCACCGAAGAAGATGTTAATGAAATTGATTTAGATGTTTTAAGAGAAAAGGAAAAGGATGAAGAAATAATAAATCTTTTAACTAGTATTCAAAAAATCCAGTCAAAACAGCCAAAGAGAGATCAGCTCATAACTTTTCATAGGAAATATGATGATAATAATGTTTTGGTTGATACAGTACCTTTTAACTTTGATAAACAAGAATCTGAAGGAACAAAGAAAATTTTATATTTACTTGGGCCATGGTATGATACACTTCAAAATGGTAAGGTGCTAATTATTGATGAACTTGATTCTAGACTGCATAGCCATTTAACATTAAGACTAGTTGATTTCTTTCATCAATTTAACCAAAATAACGCTCAACTTATTTGTGCTGTGCATGATATTTCGTTGCTCAACAAAGAGACATTTCGACGTGATCAAATTTGGTTTGTAGAAAAAAATCAATTTGGCGCATCTGAAGTTTTTTCACTCGGTGATTTTAAAACTGACAAGGTTAGAAATAAGTCTGCTTTTGATAGAAACTATCTAGATGGTAAATATGGCGCAATCCCATACTTTGATTTTGATGTAAAACTTAATGAAATTTTGTATGGGAAAAGGGAAGCAAAATAAATTCAAGGAAAGGAATGTTGCTTCCTACAAAAGAGAAGCAAAAGTTATTGATTTAAGGCATGGGAGA
>JAQVGO010000114.1 GCA_028696715.1 Bacteroidales bacterium | reverse complement strand
ACTAATTTATACTGTTTCTAAATTAACAAGGTGCATTTATACTATTGAAAATCTTAATTTTATGCTCATATTTAGACTCGTCCTAAATAGGCCTGATTTTAACCGAATAATGAATATATCTATACATTTGCATATATCTATTTGTTAAAAATGTAACAGTAAAAGTTAACTGAAAATCAACACGATATGTCTTCAATGAAAAACTTTACCACGGCAATCACTTTCTTTCTGGCCATTATTGCGCCCCTGGTGATTGTTACGGTGGCGCTGCGTCAGCCGGATGGCGAAAATCCCCAGCTGGAAGCGCTGAAAGCCAAATACCCGATCGAACATCAGGCGGGAGTGGATCATAGCAAAATGGAAATTTTACAACAGGATTTTCAAAATCCGCACGAAATCACAGCGGCTTGCTTGAGCTGCCATACCGAACGCGGGCACGAGCTGATGCAAAGCGCCCACTTCACCTGGGAGCGCGAGGCTTATATTCCGGGGCGGGGCGTGACTTATCTTGGAAAGAAAAACCTGCTCAACAACTTTTGCACGGGTGTGCAGTCCAACGAAGGAAGCTGTATGAAGTGTCATGCTGGCTATGGCTGGGACGACAAAGAGTTTGATTTCGAGAATCAATATAATATTGATTGTATCGTTTGTCACGACAATACCGGAACTTACAAAAAAGCAGGTGGTGGAGCCGGTTATCCGGTAATGGGTGAAAACGGCCCCGATTTCAAAAATATCCTGGCTAATGTTGGCCAGCCCAAAAGCGAAAACTGCGGAGCTTGTCACTTCACAGGAGGTGGTGGCAACAACGTGAAGCATGGCGATCTGGAGATGGCACTGCTCACCGCCGGACGCGATGTGGATGTGCATATGGGTGTTGATGGCTCGAATATGAGCTGTGTGGATTGTCATACTGCCGAAAATCATGTAATGAAAGGCCGTTATTATGGTGTTTCTTCTACCAATACCCAGCGCATGAGTTGTGAGGAATGTCATACGGAATTCCCTCATCAAAAATCTATTCTCAACGAGCACTCAATTAAGGTTTCCTGCCAAAGCTGTCATATTCCGGTTTATGCCAAAGTGAATCCTACCAAGATGTTTTGGGACTGGTCAACCGCAACCCGGAAAAAGGATGGCAAAGGCTTTGAAGTGCTTGATGAGGAAGGCAATCAGGTGTATGCTTCCATCAAGGGTGATTTTGAATGGAAAAAGAATGTGGTGCCTGAATATATGTGGTTCAACGGAACTGCTGATCATCATTTGATGACAGACAGAGTGGATACCACGCAGCCTTTCTTGAAGATCAACACCTTGAATGGCGAATACCGCGATCGCGACAGTAAGATTATTCCTGTGAAAGTGCACCGCGGACGACAACCGTATGATACCGAAAACCTCACTATTATTCAGGCCAAACTCTGGGACAAGGAAAAAGGCAAAGGAGCCCTTTGGCTCGATCTGGAATGGGAACGTGCCATTGAAGAAGGCATGGCTTATGTGGATATGCCCTACAGCGGTAAGCACGACTTTGTTGCAACAGAAATGTACCTTCCTGTAAATCACATGGTTTCTGATGCCAGTGAAGCTGTTAGTTGCAAAGAATGTCACACCCCCGAAAACGGTCGCCTGGCAGCACTTAACGATTTTTATATGCCCGGCCGCGATCGCAACGAACTGCTTGATTTTACAGGTAAAATGCTGCTAATTCTTTCTTTGTTCGGTGTTGTCGTACATGCCGTGATTCGCATCATCTCTGCCCGCCAATCAAAATTGCAACAAACCCATTAAAACAAACCGTTATGAATAAAAATTCGAAAAAAGCATATGTGTATAAGGGTTTTGAACGCTTTTGGCACTGGAACCAGGCATTGTTGATTTTTTTATTGGCAATTACAGGCTTCGAAATACACAGTTCTTACCATCTTTTAGGCTACGAAACTGCTGTTGATTTACATAACAAAGCTGCCTGGGCCTTTATCATCCTGATCATTTTTGCCATCTTTTGGCATTTTACAACAGGCGAATGGAAACAGTATATCCCTACCACGGAAAACTTGCGGGCACAAGCCGAGTTTTACCTGTTTGGTATTTTCAGAAATGCTCCTCATCCAACCAAGAAAACAGTCATTTCAAAACTAAACCCTTTGCAAAGGCTGGTATATCTTGGCCTTAAAGTACTGATAATTCCGGTGATGGTCGTTTCGGGCTTGCTTTATATGTTCTATCGCTATCCCCAGGATGGCGGCATCGAATTCATCACAATTGATAACCTTGAGATCATCGCCCTGATTCATACTTTTGGTGCTTTCATTCTGATGGCATTTGTGATCGTACATCTTTATTTAATAACTACAGGACATACGATTACTTCAAACCTCAAAGCAATGATTACCGGCTGGGAAGAGTTGGATGCGGACGAAAATGAAGCTGAAAAAAAGGACAATGAAGATGCAAAAATGTAATACTATGAAAAGGATCAATTTCCATTTTCTGTTGCTGCTACTGGTCGGTTTTGCCTTACTTTCCGGTTGTAGTCAGCAAAATGATAAGCCTGCACAAGCAACTTTCAATACGATTTCTGGTGGAGATCTGGCAGCTTATTTCGAACAGCACAGCAATTATATTAATACTCCAATTGCACCGGCAATCATCAATGCAGCAGATATTTACCGCAATCGCACGCACAATATCAAAGTGATAGACCTGCGTCCTGAAATTGAGTTTGAATCGGGCCATATCGAAGGTGCGGTGAATATTCCTACCAAAGACCTGATGAGTTATTTCCGCAATACGATTGATGCACAGGCTTTTGATACGATCGTTTTGGTTTGCGCCAAAGGACAAACTGCAGGTTTTGCCACCGGATTGCTTCGCCTGCTGGGGTATGACAACACCTTTAGTCTGCGTTTTGGAATGAGTTCGTGGAATGAAGCCATTGCCGAAGCTGGCTGGGATAAAAGTATTGGTAATGAGTTGGTTGGTAAGCTGGAAACCGAAAATCATCCCAAACCTGCTAAAGGCACTTATCCTGAAATTGAAAGCACAGCAAGTCTGCCACTCGAAATTGCCTTTGAACGTGCTGATACATTACTTAGCAAGCCAAGCAAAACCTATTTAATAGATTACAAAGCCATTACCGAGAATCCGGGAAAGTATTTTGTAATCAATTATTGGCCTGAGGATAAATACCTGAATCCCGGCCACTTGCCCGGTTCGATACAATACACACCCAAAAAAGCCTTACTCACCACTACCGATCTGAGCACCTTGCCAACGGATCAGCCCATTGCCGTGTATTGCTTCACCGGACAGCATAGTGCTACTGTTGTGGCCTACCTCAAAATGCTGGGCTATGATGCCTATTCCGTGAAGTTTGGCAGCAATGCCTTTATCAACGAAACGCTGATACAAACTGAAAAGAAAGCCGGTCATTACTGGTCTGATATTCACAAAAACAATTTACCCTTATCCACTGCTGCACAGCCTGCTGCTGATGATGCGCCGGCTTTAGAGATTAAATCCGTGCAGGGTGGATGCTAACAATATTAATGCTATGGAACAAAAACCTAAACCGTATATGAATCCTTACCTGGCTGGTTTTTTGCTGGGTCTGGTTTTATTGGCTGCATTTTTCATTACCGGGCGCGGACTTGGCGCCAGTGGTGCAGCTAAAAGTGTTGTAATAGAAACAATTGGAAACATTGCGCCGGATTATGCGGAGCAAAACTCTTTTTATGCTTCCTTTTTTGCCACAGGCGATGGACGACCAATGAAAAACTGGCTGGTTTACCTTACAATGGGGGTGCTTGGTGGCGCTTTTTTTAGTGGCTTTATGTCGGGAAGGGCAGGATTTGCCATCGACAAAGGCCCGCGCATCAGCAATGCCAAGAGGCTGATTTTTGCCGGCCTTGGTGGGATGCTTTTTGGCGTAGGCGCACAGTTTGGTCGCGGCTGTACCAGTGGTGCTGCCCTCAGCGGAATGGCTGTGCTTTCCACAGCAGGTTTCCTTACGATGATGGCCATCTTTGGAACAGGCTTCGTCATCGCTTACTTTTTTAGAAAACTTTGGATTAACGGATAAAACTAGTAATTATGGGACCCTTAATTCCTCAAGGATTTGTAAACCCCGACCTGAACCTTTTCTTTGCTTTTGTGATCGGTTTGGGTTTCGGCTACGTGCTCGAGCAGGGCGGATTTTCCAATTCGCGCAAACTGGCGGGTGTTTTTTATGGCTATGATTTTGTGGTGCTGCGGGTGTTTTTTACCGCTGCCATCACCGCTGCCCTCGGCTTGCTGCTGTTTAACTATATGGGCTGGGTAAACTATGATTTACTCTATATCAACCCCACTTATCTATGGTCGGCGCTTGTGGGCGGTGTGATCATGGGATTTGGCTTTATTTTGGGCGGTTTCTGCCCCGGAACCAGCATGGTGGCCGCCGTTATCGGTAAGATTGATGCCATGGTATTTGTGCTGGGACTGATGATTGGGGTTTTCTTTTTTGGATCATTTTACGATGAGTTTGCACCACTTTATACCAGTGGCGATTTGGGTAGTGTTTTCATTTTTGATACCCTGAATATGAACCGCGAATGGTTTGTGTTTTTGCTTGTATTGGTTGCGCTGGCAGCTTTTATCGTAACGCGCAAAATAGAAGATAAGGTGAATGGACTGGAGCCGCGTCAAGGCTTATTTGCTCCGCTTTATGTAGGTCCTTTTCTACTTATGATAGGCGTGGCTGTGTTGATTTTGCTCTTGCCCGAAAGCCCGCGTGCTAAATGGTTCGAAACGGATGCTAAAACCATTCTGACAGAAGCTGCCGAAGGAAAACAATATGTGGAAGCAGATGAACTGGCTTATAAATTGCTCAATCCTAAAGAAAACAATTTCGTGCTGGTTGATGTGCGAAACGATGCAGCCTTTGCTGAATTCACACTTCCCGGAGCTATTCATATTCCAACGGCTAAAATGCTTGATATGGGCTATAAAAAGCTTTTGCAGGAAAAGAATCAGCCTGTGCTGTTTTTTGGTTTTGACGATACCGATGCTAATCAGGTATGGCTTACGCTGAGAAGAAATGGATTGGAAGATATTTTTGTACTCGAAGGTGGATTGAATGGCTTTTTCTACCATATTTTCCAGGCGGAAAACAAGCCCGGTAAATATAACGAAATGCAACAATTTGAAGCACGTTTTATTGAGCGGGCACGTGATGCTTTCCAATCGGGAGAGGCCGCACAAAAGATCAATAAAAAAGCCAAACCCGTTACTACCATTATTGAAATGGAAGCGCCACCGGCTGGTCAGGGAGGTTGTTAACATAAAAAAACTTGAAAAATGAATACAATCAATGATAAAATGCTTGCCAATGCCGCACTGCTTTTTGTGCTGGCACTGGTGTTTGTGATAATTGTACAATGGGTGCTGGCGCCTTCGTATAGTCTTACTAACGAAGCAGTGTTGGAACAAACCGCAAACGAAAATAATCTGATAAAACCACAGCAGTTAAAAGCCATGCAAGCCGATCAGTCGCTCAAGGCTTTTACCTTACTTGATTTGAGCGGCAAACTCAAAAGCAAGGACGCATTTGGTGCAGTGCTTACAGTTCCTTTCGCTGATCTGCTGGATTCAGATCAGCTGAAAACCATTAAAAAAGCAGATCAGCTGTTGGTGGTTGGCGATAAGGAATCGGAAGCCCTGATGGCTGTGCAGTTGCTGATGGCTAAAGGCGTAACCAATATCACTGCTTTGGCCAATGATGCTGCCTTTACGGATCAGGTGCTGGGGCAGGAATTACAAGCTGAGTTCTACGATGCTCATGCCGAAAAAGCCCGTTTTGATTATGGCAGGTTTTTAAAAGCTACCGGAAACGGCCAGCAAAAAGCAGCCAAACAAACCGAAGTGCCCGGCGCTGTGAAGGTTGTGGCAGCTGCTGGTGGGTGTTGAGGAGGATTTCAGGGCAAATTCAAAACTCAGTGATTAATCACCACTTTTGAGCTTGCTTTTTGATCGTCACTCTCAACTGACAGGAGATAAAAACCCTCCTCAACGCTGGAAATATCAAGCTGTAATGAAGTAGTCAAATTTGAAACTTCCTGATTTAGGATTGTGCGTCCAAAAAGATCGATGAGCCTGATACTGATGTTTCGTTGCATGGTAAAATTACTCAAATCAAGGTTTAAATACTGGCTTGCCGGATTGGGGAAAGTGTGGATGGTTGTGTTTGTTTTCTTTTGTTCGCCGATGAAAAACAGGTTTCCGGCAAGGTCGTCATAATTGTTTGCAATAGCCGTTGAATCAAGTGTATAATTGTAAATTTTTACCATCGCTACTGCACCCGGACTGGCTTCGTTTGGAACCATCAAGTCGTCATGGAAGAAGTTTAAAACATTGTCTTCATCCAATAGGGCATCACCCGAATTGTCAGTGAAATTAATTTCTATTTCAGCATCTGTATATACCTTTACTTCCTTGGTTTCAGCATCCCGGGTTATGACGTAATAGGTATATTCATCAACAGCAATGGGTGCTTCATCACTCATGGCTATATTGTAAAAATTTAATCTTCCGTTAAAAACGTACGCTCCGTAGTCTGATTTTCTGTTTTTCCAATCAACAACCCTTTTCCAGCTTGAAAGCTCATCAAAAACAAAATAAATTTCGATGCTGTAGTCTTCGCCCAGAAAATTTCCAGCTGCTGCATTGTCAAATTGGAATCCTGAATTCTTTTCAAAGCGGTAAACCCATTTTCTGGCCTCCCCAATTTCGCCCAGCTCATCCTCTACAAAAGTTCCCGGGTTGCCCAGAATAGTTAATTCCGGCCCGGCACCATTCATTTCGGTTAATGAATTCGTGAAATCATAGTGCAGCACAGTTTGGCCCTGCAGAAACAAGGAGCCGAGAAGTGCTGATAATAATAGCGTAAATGTTTTCATAATCTTTAGCTTTTGAGGTTTTACATAAAAAAGGAAGTTTAGCACAAATGTAAGAAGTTTAGCACAAATGTAAGTGGCGTCAAAAGCTTAACTGATGAGTAAAATATCCTATTATTGATCCGTTTTTTACCGTATATTTTTTGGCTGTTTATTCCATCAAGAGGTCGAAGGTTGAATTTTCAGGTTTTTGTGGGCACTGCAATATTTTTGTGCCTGGCAATCCTCATGCGATCTAATCATTACAAGAAACGGGAAAGACCTGGTGGGATATGGATTTTGTTTTGTAAGCCGCAAAGCATGCCGAAGAGCCAAGTGCTGTATAGGTTGTGGTAGCTGCCGGGATACAAAAACCATCAACCTGAGATCTATAGTTAAAATAAGTTGACAAATACGGTTAAAAGAATTATTTTTGTACGTATAAAACTATACGATGGATACAAAACTCACGCTCAAATTGGACAAATACGTCATCGAACAGGCCAAAGTTTACGCAGCTGCGCAGAATCGCAGCCTTTCGCGCATTATTGAAGCTTATCTCAAAACACTTGTTAATCATGAGCAATTAAAAGGTGAGGATGAAATTCAGATTTCTCCTTTTATAAAAAGTATGGAGACTGGAACCAAAATTCCGGTTGATCTGGATTATAAATCTGAATTTTTATCTCATTTGGAAGATAAACACGATTAACAATGAGATTATTCTGGGACACTAACGTTATGCTGGATTTTTTGGGTGAACGTGAACCTTTTTATCTTTCAGCAGCCAAAATTGCCACATTGGCCGACAAAAGAGCAATTCAGATCGTTGTTTCGTCATTGTCTTACGCAACGATCAGTTATTTCCTCACAA
>JAQVGO010000113.1:1797-7799 GCA_028696715.1 Bacteroidales bacterium | reverse complement strand
GATGAGCCAAACCTTCGGCAATAGCCGTTTTCCCAACGCCTGGTTCGCCAATCAAAATGGGGTTGTTTTTGGTTCGGCGCGAGAGTATCTGCAAAACCCTTCGGATTTCATCATCGCGGCCAATCACGGGATCCAATTTTCCTTCGGCAGCCAATTGATTCAAATTGCGGGCATAACGATTCAGCGCATCATAGTTTTGCTCGGCATTCTGGCTGTCAACTTTCTTTCCCTGACGCATTTGTTTGATGGCTTCAATCAGCTCATTACGTTTTATTTGGCTGTCTTTCAACAGTGTTGAGGCAGTGCTTTTGGTGTCGAAAATTGCCAGCAATAAATGATCGAGCGAAACAAAATCGTCTTGAAAGAGCTTGGCATTATCCTGTGCTTTTTGAAGTGCTTTGGCCGTTTCCTGTGCATAAAATTGTTCGTCTTCATTTTGCACCTGTGGTAAACTATCAATGGAACGATCGAGCGCTTTTTTAAAATTGTTAGCATCAACCTGCAGTTTGTTGAGCAGATTAGGTATTAGGTGTTCGTCCTCCTCAATGATTGCTGCAAGCAGATGCACATTTTCGACTGATTGCTGGTGATGCGCAGCGGCAATTTGCTTTGCCCGTGCAATAGCTTGCTGCGCTTTTATGGTAAACTGATTTAAGTTCATGACATTCATTTTCTTTAAGTTATATCAAAATCTTTACCATTATCAAATCATTCCCAAATTCGGAAAATATGTCGGTATCCGGAATTTTTTGCTGGCAAATTGGCAACAGATCAAGCCCTGATTTGGCGTTTCAATTAACTTTAATTTAGTCAGAAGTCAGATTTATAGTACTTTTACGCCCGAAAAAGAATATATTTATTACAAAATACGAACTATAATTGCTTTATATTCAATTATTTAATCTATGTCATCAATCAGAACTATCATAAGCGGAACCGGAAGCTACATCCCGGAGAACATCATAAAAAACAGTGATTTCGTAAAACAGGTTTTCTTCGAGAAAGACCAAACAGAAATTGAGAGTCCGGGTGAAGAAGTTGTGAGAAAATTCAAAGACATTACGGGTATCAGTGAACGCCGGTGGGCTAGTGACAACGAAAACAATGCTGACATTGCTGCTATTGCGGCCAAACGCGCCATTGAAGATGCCGGCATCGATCCCGAAACCATTGATCAGATCATCGTAGCTCATAATTATGGAAATGTGCTGAAGGGAAGTATCCAATCAGATACCGTTCCGAGTATGGCATCACGGGTGAAGCATAGATTAGGCATCAAAAACAACCAATGCGTGCCTTATGATGTGCTTTTTGGCTGTCCGGGCTGGATACAGGGAATGATACAAGCCGATGCCTATATTAAATCTGGTTTGGCTAAACGTTGCCTCGTGATCGGCTCCGAAACCCTGTCGAGAGTTGTGGATATTTACGATCGCGATACCATGATTTTTTCGGATGGTGCCGGTGCTGCAATAGTTGAGGCCAATCCCAAAGATGACGGTTCGGGAATTATTTCTACAGCTAATATGTCGCATACCGAAGAAGAGGTGGATTACCTGTATTATGGAAAATCCAATGCCCCTGAAAGCAATCACGAGGTAAAATATATCAAAATGCTCGGGCGAAAGATTTATGAGTATTCACTCAATTACGTTCCTGAAGCGATGAAAATTGCCTTGGATAAGTCAGGTATCCCTATTGAATCCGTCAAGAAAGTCCTGATCCACCAGGCCAATGAAAAAATGGATGCAGCCATTGTACAGCGTTTTTATCGGAAATATGGCATAAAGATTAATGTAGAGGCAGTAATGCCTATGAGCATTCGCGAATTAGGTAATAGCTCAGTAGCTACAGTTCCAACGCTTTACGACATGGTTTTGAAAGATCAGATACCAGATCATCATATCGAAAAAGGCGATATTTTACTCTTTGCTTCGGTGGGTGCAGGGATGAATATCAATGCTTTTGTTTATCAACAATAAATCACGAAAAAAAGCATTAATAAGTAGTGATAAATTCCATTGCAAAATGACAAACACTACTTCGAAAACACTTGTTGTTGGTGCTTCTGAAAATCCTGTGCGCTTTGCCAACAAAGCTGTAAAATTGCTCAGGTCGTATAATCATGAGGTAATGGCTTTTGGCCTTAGGCAGGGAAAAATAGCGGATGTAGAAATACAAACGATCTGGCCCGAAAAAGAGTTCATTGACACCATAACCTTATATATTGGTCCGCAACGTCAACCTGATTTTTACAATAAAATACTGGATATCAAACCCAAAAGAATCATCTTTAATCCCGGAACAGAAAATCCTGAACTGATCAGGCTGGCACAGGATGCAGGAATCGAAACCGTTTTGGATTGTACACTGGTGATGTTAGAAACCGGCACATTTTAAGCATAAAGCTTTATCAATTTTATTAATTTTGCACCGCTATAATGTTCAATACTAAATCGATGATGAAGACAATCCGATCTGGAGTTTCTGCTTTTACGCTGCTTATTTTTTTAATTAGCCTATTATCTGGATTCCACTTTTCGGCCGTGGCTCAGGTAGATTGTCAGATCAGTGCTGATGCGCCCATGCCATTGTGCTACGGTCAGCTTGTGAAGCTGGAAGTAACAGAACAGGAAAATGTAATTTATGCCTGGTCAACCGGTGATACAACTTTTAGTATTGAATTTTTTGCCACAGAAACTGCTGATTATCAAATCACAGTAACAGATACCATCACAGGAGAAATTTGTGAGAGTGCTCCTTTTACCCTCGAAGTGCGACCAAAATTTGATATTGCGATAGAACAGATGCAACTCACCTGTACCAATGGCGACAACGACAACGGCAACACAGCCATGATCAGTGCTACTGCCTCAGGCGAATCAAGCACTTATGAATATCGCTGGCAGGTGCCACCAATTCAGATCGCTCCCGGAAATCCGGCTATGGCCATTGGGCTGAAAGCTCATCAGTGGTACTTCATCCATATTGAAGACGAATTTGGATGCATACAAACTGATTCCATTTATACCAATGCTTACAGCAATCCTTTGGTTGAGATAGAAGCCGATCCCGATACGGCATACATTCAGAATCCGTATATTGATTTTTCATTCACCAATCTATCGGCTGACAGTATTGAGATCACCAACCATTTCTGGGAATTTGGAGACGAAAGTCCCAGCTCCGAGCTGCTTACACCACAACACCTTTACACCGAAGAAGGCGATTACAATGTAATCCTTACGGTAGTGAATCCTCAGGGTTGTGATACAGTTTTTGTGAAACAGGTTAATGTATTACCCATCAAATTGAAAATCCCAAATGTCATCACCCCCAATGGTGATAATATCAACGACTTTTTTGTGATCACCGAGGCACCGCCAAATGATTCAGAAGAAGATAACAGCACTTTAAAATCATTGGCTAACAATCAGTTCAGACCACTTAACGATTATTACAAAAGCACTACACTGGTTATTTTTAACAGGCACGGTCGCAAAGTTTATGAATCGGTAAATTATCAAAACGATTGGGATGGAGGCGGCCTCAAAGACGGCACCTATTTCTATGTGTTGAAATGTGATGGCTACAAAAGCAATGAGGTTTACAAGGGTTCGATTACCATCATCGGCAGCACAAACTAAAGCGTTGTGGTTTAAATCGCAGATTAATATTACTTTTGCATCTACAAATTGAGTAAAAATCCTTATTGCTATGAAATTTAGGTTGATTGCCCTGCTGATGTGGATATTGATTGGTTTTGGATGTAACAATTCCGATCAAAAAGTGAGTGGTGAGCTTGTAAGAAATCCAAAAACAGCTTCAACGAAAGACAAATCAACGCCCATGCCTGCCATTAGTTTTGACAGAACCGAACACGACTTCGGCAAACTGATTCAGGGCGAGAAAGTTAGCTACATCTTTAAATTCAAAAATGCCGGCAATGCACCGCTGCTCATCAGCAAAGTGAGTGCAAGCTGCGGATGCACGGCAAGCAAATATCCCAAAGAACCTGTTGCCCCGGGCGAAGAAGCCAAGCTAGAAGTAACCTTCGACAGCAGCGGACAACGCGGCATTCAAAACAAAACTATCACCGTACTCACCAATACACAACCACAATCTACAACACTGCGGCTTAAAGCGCAGGTTTCAACACCCGATTCTTATTAAATTAAATCACATGAATATCTTAAACATTTTATTATTAGGACCCACTCCGGACGGACAAGAATCAGGAGGACTCATGTCCTTCTTACCTTTGATTCTGATCATGGTTGTTTTCTATTTCTTCTTCATTCGCCCACAGATGAAAAAAGCAAAAGACCAGCGCAAATATCGTGAAGCCCTCAAAAAAGGAGATAAAATCATCACCATTGGTGGTATTCACGGAAAAATCATTGAAGTGCGCGAAACATCTTTTATGATTGAAGTTGAAGGCCAAAACAGACTCGAAATAGAGAAAAGTGCTGTTGTGATGGACAGCTCACAGATTGGTCAGGGCAAATAATTTTAGGGCCAAAGCCTGATAACAGGCTGGTTCTATAAAAAGCAATGAAGGCAATCAGTTCTTTTGGCCAAACCATAAGATCCGACGAAAAAAAACGGAAACAGCTCATGGTGTTTCTGTTTTTTTTATTGCTTTCTGCTTTTTTCTGGCTCTTAATCAAATTATCGGATCACTATACCGTATCCTACGCTTATCCCGTCAGGCTTACCGAAGCTCCGGCTGATCAGTTTATCCGGAATCCAGAAACCAATGTATTGCGGTTTGCCATTTCTTCTTCGGGATATAATATTCTGCGTATCAATATTTTCAACAACAGAAAACACCGATTCGAGCTTCCATTAAACGAGATTGTTTATCGACAGATTAATGACAAGACCTATGCCATCAGTACCTCTCAATTGCGCGAAAAGCTTAGTCAGCAATTTAAGCTGAACGAGACAGAAATTATTTTTAGCGACAATGAGCTTTACTTTGAGATGGAAAAATTAACCTCCAAAGTGATTCCGGTGAAACTCGTTGCTGCTATCAATTTCAGAAAAGAATTTGATTTGTACGACTCAATCAGCTATCATCCAAAAAGCATTGAGGTGTACGGGCCGGCTAAGCTGCTCGACTCCATTCAAACCATCAGCACATCAACTTTAAAAGCCGAAGATGTATTTACTTCATTCACAAAAAAGTTAAAAGTTGTTTTACCCCATCAATCACTAAAAACAAACACCTCCCAAATCGAAGTAAAAGTAGATGTAGCTCGTTTCACCGAAGTTCGGTTTGAGGTTCCTGTCCATAGCCCTGAAAATTTAAATCTTAAGTTATTCCCTGATGTAGTAAACATCTATTTTTCAGTAGCTATGCGCGATTATTCCCTTGTAAAACCAGATCATTTTTTTGTAGAGGTGGATGATAGCCGTTTAAGCGAACGCCCACAATATTTGTCGTTACGCCTGGCCAATATGCCCGAAAAAATAAAGGTTTTGCGCCTGAGCCCCGAAAAAGTTGAATACCTGATCGTCAATCCCTGATTTATGCGAAAAGTTGGCATCACCGGCAATATGGGAAGCGGCAAATCCTTGGTATGCAGCATTTTTAAATCGCTGGATATTCCAATTTTTGATGCCGACCAGCAAACCAAACTGCTTTATACCGAAAGCGATATCCGGTTAAAAATCCAAAAGCAATTCGGTAAATCCGTTTATCAGGGTGATGGCCAGCTCAGCAAAGCCAGACTGGCACAGCTTATTTTCAACGATCCTTATGCCATGCAATTTATTCGGGAGCTGATGTATCCCCGGCTGCACAAACGTTTTGATGAATGGGCAACAGAACAACAAAAACGGCAAAGCCCTTATGTGCTTTACGAAGCCGCTTTGATTTTCGAAAACGACTTTCAATCTCATTTCGATTTTACTATCCTTGTTACAGCTCCGGAGTCCCTTCGTGTGGAACGAATAAAAGAAAGGGACAAACTTTCTGATTCCGAAATCCGGCAACG
>JAQVGO010000113.1:0-1697 GCA_028696715.1 Bacteroidales bacterium | reverse complement strand
TGCTGGGAATAACATTGATTAGTTATTTCTACCTCTATTCGGAAATTAAACGTCGAAAAGCCAATGATAACGAAGCTGGAGCAAATGTATAAATATTGGTATTAAATGGCAGTTTAATAGCGACAGACGCCATTAGTAGTTTCCTAACTCGTTATAATTTTGGAAAACCTCTCCGGGGTTGGTTTGTAGTCACCTGTCCATACATCCGCATAAATGTGAGCAGTATGCATCGGGAAGTCCTGGGTTCTCATTACTTGATCAGTATATTTTTTGCATACCTTTGTAGTTCAAAACATAACCCATGGAGACTATCATCATTCATACAGAATCAAGCAAGGCAAAAGCACTCAAACAATTCTTAAAGGCATTTGGAGTGACCTTCACAGTCGAAAAACATGATAAAAGCCCTTATGACCCTGCCTTTGTTCAGAAAATAAAAGAACAGTCTGAAAGTGCTAAAAAAGGGAATGCGGTTGTTTACGATGACAGCATACGTAATGAGTTATTTGGTATATGAGTTATGAAGTTATTATTGAAAAGCAAGCCTTGAGAGAAATCGGTAAGTTAGCTAAATCAGGTAAGAAAAAGGATCGGGATAACTTGTACCAAATATTTGAAGAATTAAAAATACATCCAGAGACAGGCACTGGCAAGCCCGAGAAACTAAAATACAATCTTTCAGGCTTTTGGAGTCGCCGCATCAATAAAAAAGACAGACTTATTTACGAAATCATTGAAGAACCAGTGAATATGGTTGTTGTGATTTCTGCTTTGGGGCATTATTAGTAAAGTGTCGCCTAGCACCTAACCATTAATCTTTGGCGATAGAATTAAAAGTAAAGATTGATTAAAAATGGTTGTTGAATCTACATTTGATCTTGACTAAATCGGCCTGCATGTTACCAAGCAGAGTCGAGAACCTTCAAAACCAGATTGGTTGAATTTTACATGATGAAATCATGGGCAGCGCAGCTATTGGAGACCTCTTATTGGATTGTTTTGAGTTAATCTCATCTAAAAAACTCAGATAAATCTGGACGTTATGCACCAGGAAGTCCTACTTTTTTTTTGGATGGCATTTTTTGACCCAAGGATTTTGGAAAACTTTTGAGGTTTAAAAAATATACAACACGAAAAAAAGGGACTCCCACACGGAAGTCCCTTTTTATTTATTTCAATTAGGATTATTCAATCATAATCTTTTGTGTAGCAGTGCCATTCACTGTTTGAATGGTCAGGATGTACATGCCTGTTTCGAAAGCATCAGTAGCAATGCGGGTTTCGCTCTGGCCAATGGTACCTTCATAAACCACCTGTCCGAGCATATTGCTGAGGATGATGGAAGTAATTTCGGTATTGCCTTTAAGGAACAGCACATCATTAGCCGGATTAGGATAAACAGAAACATAAGTCTGTTCGCCATTTTCGTTCAATCCAACCAATACGGTGATCCAAACACTGATGTTAATTTGTTGGTTAGCAGGGTCATTGCTTCTCACATGCATTTTACCTTTGTAGATGGTTTGTGGTGTAAGACCAGTGGCATCCAAATCAATATTGATTTCGTCTGCTTCGCCTGGTTCTACCTCACCGGCAGTTGGAGAAACAGTCAACCAAACAGAGCCGGCATCACCTGTAAGTTGTGCGCGGATATTCCAGTTAGCATTTAAATCAGGATTTGAAGAAAGATGGCTCCA
>JAQVGO010000018.1 GCA_028696715.1 Bacteroidales bacterium | reverse complement strand
AGGATCGCCATCGATGCCCAAATCAACAGTATAGGTTGGGATCAGGTTTGTGAGTGAAATGCCAGCCGGAACTTCGAGCGTAACCGTAAAATTGTCGTTGTCTATCGTTCCTGAAATATCATTTTCAAGTTGCGGATTATTGCTGGCAAGTAGTGCGAATGACAAAAATTCGGGCTCCAGAGTTTTAATTGGTTCGTAAGTTACCAGCCCGAGCGTGCCATCATCAGGTTGATGAAAAATATAAGTTTCGGCAACGGCTATATCATTGGTTCCCCAGTAATTACCAATTGCACTTACATCTTCGGCTATATTGTTATAGAAAGCATAGATTTCTCCATTATTTCCATTCTCATAAAAGATATTTCCGCCCGGATCCATGGTTGTGCCAAGATCGAGGTCGAAAACCTGCTGTGTTGTTATTCCCCATAAGTTTCCTGATATCAGGTTTCGGCGTACAATAGCCTTGTTAGTTGTATTGGCCCCATAAAAATTCAATCCGCTGCCGCCCAGCATGGGGTCGTTTTGAATGTCGTTGTCTAATATTATATTGTCTGTAATCCTGCTGCTGATGCTGCTTCCGATTTGAGCATAACCATAGCGGTTATTCACGATGGTGTTTCCCGACACAACGGCTTTGGTATTTCCTACGCCAACCAGGCTGTTGATAGAGATCCCACCAACATTATCATGAAATCCTTCCACATAATTGCCAACGATATAAATGCTGTCGGCAGCACCGGGGCCCAGATTGATTTGCGGCCGATTACTGTTGTCGGTGGTATTGTGGATAAATTCATTGAAGTAAATCTGAGGAGATCCTTCCGTATTGGCACCCGACCCAATCGCCGATCGCTCGTTTTCAACAAAGCGGCAATAACGAATGATCGGATCACAATTACTGTAGTTGATCACATTGGAAGTGCTTGAAGAACTATTATGAATAAAGGTGCAATATTCAAAAGTGGCTTCACTTTCGATGAGCGAGATGCCACCACCATGTGTGATACGTGTATGAGCAAAATAGTTGGAGGGTGAATCCTCAAATCGCAGTCCTTTAAATCCTTGCCCGGGAGTGAGTGTGTCAATTGCTGTAATCAAAACTTCTCCACTTACCGGATTAGAAATTAAAGTTCCAAAAAATTCTGGACGAAGGTCGGTTGCGATTTTAATAATACTAGCTTCGGTTATTTTTAAGGTGTCAGTAGCTGAAATAATAAGTTCATTTTGAATCATATAGCTGCCATCTTCAAAGACAACGACTCCACCACTCAAATCAACCAGGTCATTAAGTGTAAATGTTTGATTGTTACCGGGCGTAATGTATTGTGCCTTTACAGTAAATCCTAACAAAATGATTAACAAGGTGATAAAACTAAATTTTTTCATGATATCAAAGCGTTTAAGTTTATGCGTTTCGTTTGTTTAATTTTCTCATTTTTTGCGGTCCGTACCAAATCCAAAAACCACTTATGCCAAACAATATTAGTGAAAATCCCATGATGCTCGTAAAAAACAATTTAAAAAAACTGAATTTGGAATCAAAAAACCGGTCCAGAAAAGAGCCGTCATGCAGTTCCTCCAAAAAATCTGAACGACGTTTGCCGATATGCACTACCTCACCGCTAGCCCCGTCGAGTTGTATTCCCCAATAGTGATCTTTGAAAATGAATTTAACTATTCCTTTGTCTGGCATGATGTCGATTCGTGATATATCTGTTTCCAATTCTGAGGAGAAATCGGATAAACTTTGTATGGCAGCTTTTTTGAGGCTGTCGAGAGATTTCCAGTTTTTCAGATTTGAAGTGATGCCCTGTCTGTTATTGGGCAAAATATAATCATAACTATTTTTTTTCCAGCCAAGTAAGATGCCTGTGATGGCCATATTAAGGATGAAAACAAGTAAAATCAAACCTGTGATGCGGTGAAGTTTCCTTAAAAACCGAATCGTTTTGGCTTGTTTACGTCTTGAAATTTCGTTTTGCGGAAGATTTTTTATTTCGTTCACTATTCCAGAAATCCAAAAATTAATAGCCGTAAGCTCTTCCGTTAATTTGTCTTACAAGTACCTCCATCACACATACATTTTTCAGCGCAGGCTCACTGTATTTGAATGCGTTATCAGTATATTGATGCATGATCACATCGAGGGCAGCCTGTTTTTCTTCCATGTCTTCAATAAAAATTACTTCACCAATTATCTGAACCGACCGATATTTCATCGAATAGCTGCAGGCCACTTCGCTGTTCTGAAACCGAAGTTCGTGATCGGTACTAAAAGTGACACAGACTTTAGGATATTTTTTCAGAATTTCAATTTTCCTTCCCTCTGGTGCCGAATGTAAAAATAACCGGCCATTTTCGTAGCCAAAGTTCATGGGCACGGCATAAGGTTGGTTAGCATCATCAACCATCGACAGGGTGCAGGCTTCACATTTTTTAATGATCGCTTCCATTTCGGGTTCAAAGGTGAGGTCTCGGCTTTTCATAAAATACTCCTTATTTGTTGGCAAAGATCGGAAATTTCAGGAGTTTTTTGGCCTTATTCAAATCAGTTGAAAAGCGTATTTTTGCACAAAATTTCTAACTATGCGTTATTCAGTTATTTCCATATTTATCCTTTTTTCTTTTTGGGCTCAGGCTCAACAACCTCAGCTTGAAATTCAGCAAATGCAGGAGCAGATGCGCTACCTCGCATCCGATGAGCTAAAAGGCCGTTTTCCGGGTACACCCGAAGATCAGCTGGCTGCTGATTACATCCGTGAAGCATTTCTCAAGGCTGGACTTACACCAATGGCCGACAATGGGTTTCAGTATTTTTCGGTGGTTACTGCCGTCGAAGCTGCAGATGATAACAAGCTGAATGTGAATGGGACATCCGCCGTTTTCGAACAGGATTTCAGTTTGTATGCATTTAGTAGCAATGCCACAGTTGAGGCTGAAGTGGTGTTTGCTGGCTACGGTCTGGTACTGGACCTGGATAGTTTGCAATGGAATGATTTTGAAGGCCTCGACGTGAAAAATAAATGGGTTTTGGTGCTTGAAGGCGATCCTGAACCTGAGAATAACGACAGCCCGTTTATCCCTTTTGCAACTATCAGAAACAAAGCACTGAATGCTAAAGATCAGGGTGCAGCAGGGCTTTTGGTTGTTGGTGGTAGCCAGAATGATCCTAAAGATGAGATCACACCGCTGCTTTTCGAGCGCTCTGTGATTAGTGCTGGACTACCCGTGATCGACCTGAAAAGATCCTGGGCAGATAGCATTTTATTGGCTGATATGCTTTCGGTCGATAGCCTGGAAATATTGGCGGGAAATAGCAAGAGCTCTTTGCAAAACATTGAAAACACATTTATTAAAGCCACTACAGTTCTTGAGCGTCAGGAGGTAAAAACTCAAAATATTGTTTTTAAGATTGAAGGCACTGATCCGAAATTAAAGGCTGAGGTAGTTGTTTTAGGTGCGCATTACGATCATTTGGGAATGGGTGGTCAGGGCTCTGGCTCGCGTGTGCCGGATACAATTGCACCGCATTATGGTGCGGATGACAATGCTTCGGGCACTGTGGGTATCATGCAATTGGCTTCACAATTGGCAGCAATGGTCGAAAAGCCCCGGCGAAGCCTTGTAGTTGTTGCATTTGGCGCTGAAGAGCTTGGGCTTTTAGGCTCGGCTTATTTCGCTAAAAACATGCCCTTTGAAACTACCGCTGTGCAGGCAATGGTTAATTTTGATATGATTGGCCGTTTGAATGATGATAGAGCCGTTGTTATTGGCGGAACAGGTACTTCTGCAGAATCTGAAAGCTTGCTCGATCAGCTAAAATCAATGCATGATTTGCAAATTTCTTATTCACCCGAAGGCTTTGGTGCCTCTGATCATGCTTCATTTTATGCGCAAGACATTCCCGTGTTTTTTATCAGTACGGGTGCGCATGGCGATTACCATACACCAGCAGATACCTGGGACAAAATCAATTATGATGGAATGGCTGATGTGCTGGATTTAAGCGAGGATTTATTGATCGAATTGCTCAACCGTGATGAGAAACTTAGTTTTCAGGAAGCTGGACCAAAGCAGCGCACAACTGGACGTCGTGGTTTCAAAGTTACTTTGGGTATCATGCCCGATTTCACGAGCACAGCAACAGATGGTCTTGGTGTTGGAGGCGTTACCAAAGGCGGACCAGCAGACAGAGCCGGAATGTTGAAAGGCGATAAAATTGTGGGTATAAACGGCATGCCGGTTGGTACAATTTACGATTATATGAATCGCCTGAAACAACTGAAAGCCGGCGAACGCGCCAATGTGGATGTAATGCGTGGAAGCGAAAAGGTGATTTTGATCGTAGAGTTGTAATTGGTGAATATCCTGCTAGTTAATATTGAATTTGCCTCCAGAAGTTTTTATCTGAAATTTCTGAAATTTGGAGTTGTTGGCTTTTCAGGGCTTTTTGTTGATTTTGGCCTGACCTATCTGTTCAAAGAAATTTTCCATGTTCAAAAATATGTGAGCAATGCAATAGGATTTATGATGGCAGCCACCAGCAACTACATTTTCAATCGCATCTGGACATTCGAAAGTACAAACCCAAATATTGCTTTGGAATATACCGAATTTATCGTCATTTCATTGATCGGATTGGTAGTTAATACCTTGATATTGTATTTGTTGGTTAGTCGATTGAAAATGAACTTTTACCTGAGTAAGGTTTTTGCAATTGCTGTAGTTACACTCTGGAATTTTTTTGCCAATTTGTTATTTACGTTTGCCGTTGTTTAATTATTTGAAAATTCTCTGATCAAAAGGAAAAGTCGCTTTCCTAACGATTGAAATCTCTTTAAAAAGTGGATGAGCGGGGTTAATCAAAAGATTGAAATCACCTTGGGTAACAACTGATGGTACACGCATAACAGCATATTGTTGTTCAATGATAAACCGATCTCCAAGCTCCTGAGTGATACGCCTGTGCGGAAAACTATTCCAGCCATCTGAAAGTTGTGAAACAGGAAGGTTGAATACTTCTATTTCATCCGGAATAAAAATGGTAAGCATCATAAAGTCTTTGGGCAACATAGCCAAACTCAAATGTACCAAAACCTCTGCCATGGCCAGCGAACGATTTTCGGCTGCGTAAATCATTTCAACACCTCGCGAATTCCAACGTGCGCCCTTTAATGCTGCGCCATACCCCGAAAGCTGGTCTGCATATTTCGCCCTGCTTAACCTGAACACCTCCATGACTATACAAAAATGCCCTGATCAATGTGAATTAATTCTGCTAAAACCAAATCGCGGCCATATTGATCATTTAATAAATCAACAGGCTTATTATTGCCTAAAGCATAAACCGGCGAATGAAGCCAAAGCTTGAACTGATCGTAATCTTCAAATACCTGTAAACCACTATAAATGAACTCAGCCATGGCAACTATACGCTCGGATTGTAAGGGCTTGAAAATGAAGTTTTCGGTTTGCTTGCTCCTGCTTAAGGTTTTGGTGGAAACACCTAAAAGAACTGCCCATTGATTTTCGGAGAATGGACTCACATCCTGAATAGCCTGAAAAACATGGTAAGGAATACCCGACCTGATTAAGGAACTAACCAAAAGCTTGTTTTCGAGTACTTGCGCTATGGACGATTTATTGGCAAGTGAATCAAAACTGCGCTGCTGTGTGGTTTTGCGGGCATACTCGACAATTGCTTCTGAGATAATGTGCTTTACGTTTCCGGTAGTAGTTATCATACAACGATACATTTGTCCACAAAAATACGACAAATGTCTTGGCTTGTCAAGTTTTTCTCAAATTTTTCAATAAGTTTTTGTCATGGTCTCGGGCACAGCAAGTGTAAAATCTGCCACAAATCGTTGGTCTTCGTTGAGTCTGCGGTTTAGTTCACTCGTTTCAATTGTAGTGATTGTTAAGATTGTTGCTTCTGGTTTGAGTCGTTTAAGATACCAAACAATTCCCTCATAATCATCAGAATGAAAACTGCCGTTGTAGTGAATAAAAAACTTACCTTGATTCCAGTTTTCTGCAATTTGCCAGGCCATTGTTGCATCTTTGATGGCTTGTGCTTTTGGGAAATTTTCTGAGCTGTGATTTTTCATGCCTCCCATCATTTCCATCATTTCCTGATACGCAGGTAGGGTAGGATCATAGGCAATCGGAAGTGGTGCAATCCATTTTTTATCTGTTTCAGGAAGTGTGTCAAGTGCTTCAAATCCGCCTCTGAAAACCATAGAAGCATAACGACGGGGTACGTTTGTTCCAATGAATTTTAATTGATTTTCTTTGGCAAAATCTACAAGTGGTTTGTAGTCTGTTTTATAGTTTCCCCACAAGCGTGCAATACTCTTCAATGAATCATGCTCAATGCTATTGCTAAGGTAAAGCTCAAGTGCTTCTTGATTATCGGTTTCGATCATTTCTGCTCCCAAAACCAGCTTTTCTTGATGGATTTCATGAAGTGCTTTAGTAAGTTCAAGTTGCAGCCAATGTGCGATTGGATTGTTGTGCAATTCCCCAAAGAAAATCATATCGGCTTTGCTAGCTTCCTTAACTAATTTATTAAAATTAGTCCGTTTGCCTTTTTGATTATATAGTTTGTAAGCTGGCATATCACTTCTGAATGCACTAAGCAGAAATAAACAAGTCAATAGGAAAAAGAGATATTTTTTGTTTTTCATCGTAGCAAGGCTAAAATAATTAAACGTCAGTATTGGTATAACGATGGAGGTAATCATCTAAAAATGAGAATGGAAGCAGTACTTTCATGCTTTCGGCAATCATAACAGGTCCGGTTTGTCCCTGCATGATCACGCGCATCGGTTGATTGGAATTTTTTTCCGATTCAGCCATAACCTGTCTGCAGGCACCACATGGCGAAAGGGGTTCTTCAATGATTCCTTTGTTTCCTTTTGCTGTAATAGCGATGGCCTCAATTGCTATATCCGGAAACCTGGAATGCGCATAAAACAAGGCAATTCTTTCGGCACACAATCCACTTGGGTAGGCAGCATTTTCTTGATTGTTTGCGGTTATTACCTCACCATTTGCAAGCCTTACAGCAGCACCAACCTGAAAACGAGAATAAGGCGCATAAGCATTTTCGGATGCTTTTCGGGCTTGCTCAAGCAGGTGTTTGTCATTTGCATCTAATTCTTTATCGGAATTAAGAATCAAAACATGAAGTGGCACGATTTCTTTTCTCATAAAAAAAATTAAGGCCGTAAAATTACGATAAATTATTAAGCGTATATTTTTTGGCCGTCTTGCTACAGGTGTGTTTTGTGTTGATCAATTGGTCACGGCTTTGATTGCAATTTGGTTTTTAATCCGGCTTTGGATGCTGCAAATAGGAAGAGCGCATTGAAATAGGCCAAAAGGGTTACTCCAGCCTGATTTTCGATTGTATCTTCTGTTACCATCGAAAACATGATGATCAACAAAAAGATCGTATAAAGGAAATGTCTGTTCGATGGATTCGAAAAATAGGGATAACCAAAACTTACGATAAACCAGACCAACCCAAAAATGCCAAACCCCACTATAATAGAAATATATTGGTTATGCGATCGCCAGCGCCATTGCACATTTAAGCTGGAGTTGATTTCTTCATAAGCGTTTTCGAAATGCATAGGCAAGTCGCCTGTGCCAACACCAAACAGCAAATTCTTTTGAATAATGTGCAATGATGCCCTAAGATATTCAATACGTTGCATCAATGAACTGCCATTTGGATTGTTGAGCATGGCATAGTTTTGATAACCCAAAAGAATTTTCGAGATGCGCGTTCTAATACTTGGGTTTTCCAGATAATTAACATTGGCAACTCCATTTTCGATGGCTTTTATATCTTTTGTAGTCAGTGCGTTAACCCCTTCGGCATCTTTGCGTAGGTTTTTGGAAGTGAGATAGCGAATCAGGGTGTATTTTAGATATTGTCCGGCCTTGTCTTTTCCCTTAAAATCATAGTTGCTCCTATTGTTCCAGGCTTGTTCCATTTCAGAAATTGCAAGATATAAACCCACATATTTACCATCTTCAATACCAAAGCTGTTTGTGTCGTGTACATAAGGTGTGCCATTGGCTGTATGAGAATCGAGCTGCTCAAAATTTACTGGTTTGGCCGTGCTTAATGCTTTTATCTCGTACATGATGTACAATACAAATCCTAGTGGGATAAGAATCATTATCGAAAGTGTGACAAAACGTTTTTTCCATCCGGCAATGGTAACTACTTTGTAGCCAGCAATTAACGATAGCAATAATACGAAGCTTACAAGCCCGATGCCTGATTCTAATATCATAAGAAATACTAAAAACCATAGCATCACAACAAACATCAAACTCTGCCATTGCCACGAAAAACTTCTGTCAATGGTGATAAACCATCCAAGAATGAAAATTGCAAACAAAATATTCAATGAAAATCGAATAGAACTAATAAAAATGGAGATGGTTCGTATATCATTAAACTCTTGTTTAATAAATACATTCATACTAAAAAGTGTACCTACAAATACAGCAGCAACGTAAAACAATAGCAACTGATTCAACTGCTTTCGGCTTAAGGCCGGCATGGTACTCATCACAAGTGGAAGAACAAAAAGGGGTAATTTTGTTCGCAGGTCTTTCAGCGCATAGTCGAAATCACTAGTATGAATCAGCCCGATGATATGCAGCAGAAAGATTGAGGATACAATGATTGCCGTTTTATTTCTGAAAAACTGTTTAAACTTTTCAATAAAGTTATCGGCAGCCAGCCGAATTAAGTAATTGAGAGTATGCAATGTGGCATTGTAAGGATTTGATTTTCTAAAAAACCTTTTCACTACTTCTGCGGCAAATCCATCCAAAAACCAAATAAAAATCAGAACAAACTGAAACACACTCATCGTAAATTTTGATAGCGGAACGCTCATCGCCATGAGCACGAGTGCTACAAAATAAGCCTTACCGGCTTGTGATGAAGTGGAGCTGTCCATGGTGATTCCTGCTAAGGTATTTGTGGGCTGATAACTTTGTTGTAACGGGTGGTATCTAAAAGAATTTCAAAGGCCATTTCAAGGTCGGGATCATGATCAAGTGCAACAATGATTTTTCCTTTCTGATAGTAATAGCGCTGTACGATTTCCATTTTCAATAGCTCTTCAATTTCTCTGCGATGCTTTTGGATATCATTCTTTTTGTAATTAATCAATTCATTTTCAAGTGCTTCAAGTTGGGGATTAACAGCATCAAGATAAGATTCTTCAAGTGCTATCTCTCGCATTTTTTTTATCATGCGTTCACTTTCGGTGGTATAGGTAAAGTTTTGATCAGTTACAAATTTCATGAAATCTTCATAAATATCATCCGATATTTCAAATTCCAAAGGTTCAGGAATGCTTTTGTTGTGAAGCGCAAATTGATTGGCATATTTAAAGATATAGTTGCCTGTATAAAGATTTGCACTCACTGTTGAAAAACTTGTTTCATCCATGATAATATCGGGTGAAATTCCTTTGCCGTCAAAAACGGTTCTTCCGTTTCTGGTTTTAAAAGTGGCTACTGTAGAGTCAGTTCTTTGTTGCTCGCCATTTCTTAATTTGGTGTAATCAATTTCTTGGATACATCTTCCGCTTGGGATGTAATATTTTGCAATTGTCACTTTCATTTGTGTGTTGTAGCTCAGGGGTACAACATTTTGAACAAGTCCTTTTCCAAAGGTTCGTCTTCCAATTATTACAGCCCTGTCAAGGTCTTGCAAGGCACCGGCAACTATTTCGCTTGCCGAAGCACTGGCTTCGTTTACAAGAACTGTAACTGGAATTTCTTTGTCAACAGCAGCGTGTCGGGTCCGATGAACACTTGTTTTATCCGCTGATTTACCACGAGTTGCCACAATCAACTCACCCTTATCTACAAAGAGATTACAGATATCTACTGCTTCGGTAAGTAAACCACCTCCATTACCTCTCAGGTCAACAATCAGCCCCTTTAAGTTGTTTTGCTCGCGCATGGCCAAAAAGATTTCCTTCATCTCTGAAGCAGCTTTTTGTGTGAAACCGGTTAAAAGGATGTAACCTATTCCGTTATCAAATACTGTGTGATACGGTATATTATCCAGCTTAATTTTTTCGCGAATCAACTTTTTTTCGAGTGGTTTTTCTTCTCCTTCACGCTCAATAACCAGTGTGATGGTGGAGCCTGGCTGGCCTTTTAACAATTCGCTTACTTCGGCAGTATTTTTGTTTTTTGCATCTACACCATTCACTTCTAATATTTTATCGCCTGGGATGAGCCCTGCTTTTTGAGCAGGAAAGCCTTCGTATGGCTCGGAAATGGTTACTTTTCCATCGATTTGTTGAATCAATGAACCAATGCCGCCATATTCGCCGGTGGTCATCAGTTGAAAGCTTTCGATGTCGGCTTCTGGCACAAAAACGGTATAAGGATCAAGCTCTTGCAGCATTGCCTTGATGGCAATTTCGTTCAATTCAGCCGGATTTATTTCATCCACATAGTTCAGGTTCAGTTCTTTAAAAAGGCTGGCATAAATATCAAGACTTTTCGAAATCTCGAAATTATTATGGTTCTGCGCATTTAGATACAAAATCTGAAAGGGGAGAAATGCAAGCAGGATTATCCAAAGTTTAAATTGTTTCATAGTTACAATTTGATTCATAATTTATTTAAGGTACGGGATCAAAACCACTGCCACCCCAGGGATGACAGGAGCTAATGCGTTTTGTTGCCAGCCAGCCGCCTTTCAAGGCTCCGTGTTTTTTGATGGCATCAACACTATAAACAGAACATGAAGGTGTGTATCTACACGATCGGCCCAAATAGGGCGACAAAGTGTATTGGTAAATTCTGATCAAAAAGATCAAGAAATACGATGGTAGTTTAATCAGCCACTTCATAGTCTTGAATTAAACGTTTGATAATGGCTTTTATTTTTTTTTGAATAAGAATGAATTCAGGTTTTTGTTGTCCGGTGTATATCAGGGCAATATCAACAGGTCTGTAGCCGGATGAGGATGAGTCGATAATCGGTTGTTTATTAAGCCTCCATGCTTCTCGAATCAGCCTTTTGATTCGATTTCGATCAACGGCGTTTTTAAACTTTTTTTTTGAAACACTAATTAAAACCCTTACCCCAAAACCGTCTTCTTCAGCTTTCCTGTCAACAAAAACTACTTTAAAGGGGTGAATATAAAAGGACTTTCCGTTTGCAAACAAGGTATTTATTGCATTATAACCATGAAGTCTTTCTGCTTTTGAAAGTGTTTGCCTGATTTGCTGCGGTTCCTCCATTATGATTTAAATTATTGAACGCCAGAGCTTAATCTGGCAGTAAGACAAATCCGGAAAACCTATTTTTTACGCGCGCGTTTGATTTGGTCATCAATATATTCTTCGATGGCCATCGTCATGGAAGGGGCCGATTTGGTTGGGGCGTTGATCTGAAGCTTAAAACCGGCTTCCTTAACAGCCTGTGCTGTTGAAGGACCGAATGCACCAAATACTTTAACGCCCTGCTTGAATTTCGGAAAATTCTTGGTGAGTGATCGGATACCTGCCGGACTAAAAAACACCAACATATCGTAATCATCTACTTTAATTTTCGACAAATTGGCTGCAACAGTCCGGTACAAAACTGCTTTGTGGTAAGTAACTTTTGACTCATCAAGCATTTCGATCATGCTTTCTTTGTGTATGTCGGAACAGGGGAGTAAAAACTTTTCGTCTTTGTGCTTTTTAATGATTTCCATCAAATCGCCAAAACTTTGCTTGCCATGAAAAATTTTACGTTTTCGGTATTGTACGTATTTTTGAAGGTAGAAAGCAGTACTCTCGGAAATACAAAAATATTTTAGTGTTTCAGGCACTTCGTATCTCATTTCCTTTGCAATTCGAAAGAAATGATCCACCGAATTACGGCTGGTCAGAATTATTGCTGTGTGATCGGCGAGCGAAACACGATCCTGCCTGAACTCGCGTGCAGGAACTCCTTCAATTTTAATGAATTTCTCAAAATCAATCGTAAGGTTATATTTTCGAGCCAATTCTCCGTAAGGTGACTTTTCAAGATCTGCCGGCTGAGGCTGAGACACCAGAATGGATTTGATTTTCATCTGTTTACGATTTTTTTAGCTTTTACCGTTTCCCTATATAATTTACAAAAACATCCGCTAATTAGTGCTTTTAAGAGCGCAGCTGCAAACGTTTGAAATGAATTTTTGAAAATGTTAAAATTTAGTTTCAAAAATTAATATTTCACCTGTAAGCACTAAGCTGGCAGTTTTTAAAAGCAGTAAAAAGGGAACGATTTCGAGGGCGCAAAGATATAAAAATAAATAGAATATTGAAAAGGGAGCAGTTCCAAGGCTGTAGTAAAAAGTTCGTATAAAACTGAAAATAAACACGATACTAATCATCAATAGTCCGATTAAAAATCCTGTTTCATTCGGATATAAAAGCAGGATAGTTATCGCCGGAATCATTGCAAGCGAAGCTGTTAGATAGTGCGAAAATTCTATTGTTCTTAAATGGATGTTTAGCTCCTTATTTCTGAAAATCAACGAAATAAGTTTTCCAACGCTTTGTCGGGCAAGCGTGAAAAGAAAAATAATAACTGCAAGATTCAGTATAACACCCGTTTGTGGACCAGCCAATTGGTAAAATTTACTCAAAACCAATGCCAGCATCAGTGCGAGCAAAAAAATGTAGGATAAAACAACCGCTGGTCCGGGCATACTTTTTGATGGATTCCATTCTCGAAGTAACTGATTCAACCATCGGTTTGCTGTATATGATCCAAGCAGCTGAAAAAATCTTCTAGGCATTAAATGTTTCACTAAAACCAGACTTATTGCACTCAGGCCTACCAGGATCAATAAATAGGGATCAATGGCTTTGTTCTGATTTCTAAAGGTAAATACAGGATTGATCCCCTGGGGTTTGGTTATAAAAGTTTGCCTGACTGATAGTCCTAATGTATCGCTGTTCCTTAAACTGTCTAAGGGCGATTTTGTGCTATCGTTTGCACTGATTGTAAAATTATACAGCTCGTTCTGAATCATTCATTAAAGTGACTGTTCACTTTACAAAAGTAATGTAAAGTTCATTTTGTTAGTTCCAAACAGTTCTAACTCACGCACAGTAAGCTCGGCAATTAAGTTTTAGTTGGTTTTAACATACACTTAATCAGCGATATAGATATATATTTTTAGTTATAGCATGTTTTGTTTAACAAAGAGCTGACAAGGGCATTATTTATAATGAGTATAAACTAAATGGATGTGAGTTAATAGATAGAAAATCAGGAATATATAAATTCATAAGACTTGTTATTTTATTCACATAAAACAATGAAATTCGGCTTGGTTTTGGTACATTTGCATCCGTTAAAACAAATAAAATCAATGGACTTAATTACTAAGATCAGAACTACGGCAAAGGCAAGCGGGAAACGTATCGTTTTGCCAGAAGGCACCGAAGAAAGGACACTTCGTGCTGCAGACATAATTCTGGAAGAAGAGATGGCAAATCTTATTTTGCTTGGAAATAAAGAAGAAATAAAATCAAACGCTGCCCACTGGAATTTAAAGCAAATCGCCAGAGCTACTATCATCGACCCTTTAAATAATCCGGATAAGGAAATCTATGCAAAATTGTTGTTTCAGCTTCGCAAACACAAAGGCCTGAGCATGGATCAGGCTTTAAAATTGGTGGAAGATCCTTTATATTTGGCTGTTTTACTGATCAAAAATGGCGATGCAGATGGCGAGGTGGCTGGTGCGGCAAATGCTACCGGTGATGTGCTGAGGCCTGCTTTTCAGATAATTAAAACTGCACCTGGTGTTAGTGCTGTTTCTGGTGCTTTTTTTATGGTAGTGCCCGATAAAAGCTTTGGCGATGATGGCGTGCTGGTTTTTGCAGACTGTGCTGTTAATCCCGAGCCTACAATTAAAGAACTGGCCGAAGTTGCTGTGGCATCTGCCCAAACTGCTATTTCCATTGCCGGTCTTGAACCCCGGGTTGCCATGTTGAGTTTTTCAACCAAAGGAAGTGCAAAACACGAAAAGGCAGAAAAAGTTGTTCAGGCAACTTTGCTTGCAAAGCAGATGGCTCCTGACCTTTTAATTGAAGGAGAGCTGCAGGCCGATGCCGCCATTGTTGAGGCTATCGGACGTAAAAAAGCTCCGGGTTCTGAAATTGCCGGAAAAGCAAATGTGTTGGTTTTTCCATCCCTCGAAACCGGAAATATCGCCTATAAATTAGTTCAGCGTCTGGCAGGTGCCGAAGCAATTGGCCCTGTATTGCAGGGGCTGGCTGCTCCCATTAATGATTTATCCAGAGGTTGTTCGGTTGAGGATATCGTCAACCTCGTTGCCATTACTGTCAACCAGGCGAAGAATAAAGTGAAATTTTGATATTATTACCTTATAAAAGTTTATAATTATATGCATGAAACATTAGAAGATTTCAGTTTGGGACGAAGTATTCAACCCAGAGGTATGATCCAGAAAGTGGGTGTAATCGGATGTGGAGCAGTAGGGCAGGAAATAACACGAGCCATCAGTCAGTATGGTATTGATGTTGTTTTTCTGGATTTAGATGAGGATAGAATAAAATTGATATTCAGTCAGTTAGAAGATCAGCTGGATGACGTGATTAATCACTGGGGACTTACTCCTGGCGAAAAACGTGCCATCCTGAGTCGCATCAAAGGTACTACTGATTATAACGATCTGGCTGATTGCGATATAGTTATCGAATCGATTAGTTCACGAAAAAGAGGTACCAGCATCGAAGAGAGAAAGGAGATATTCAAAAAAGTGGAAGCAGTGGTTAGCCAGGATGCTATCATATCCTCAAACATAGCTACTTTGATGATTTCTGACCTGGCAGCAGTACTTCAGCATCCTCAAAGAGCAATCGGAATCCATTTTATATTACCGGTTCATAAATCGCACGTGATAGAAGTAGTTAAAGGCATTAGCTCATCTGATGGAGCTTATCAGCAGGTGATTAAATTTGCGGGCATGATCAATAAAAGAATTGTTCGTGTGAATGAATCTCCCGGAAATATCGTAACACGTATGATGGTTACAACCATTAATGAAGCCTGTGAAATATTAATGGAAGGTGTAGCTTCGGTGTCGGATATCGATATTGCCATGAAAGAATCTTCAGGTAATATCTATGGCCCTTTCGAAATGGCCGACCGCATCGGGCTGGATAAAATTTTGAAATACATGGATAACCTTTATCAGGAATTTGGTGATAAGAAATATAAGCCATCTCCCATTATTAAAAGATTGGTAAGAGCCAACTATTACGGACGAATCACCAACCGGGGATTTTATAATTATGCAAACGGAAAGGCTGTTGATCAAACAGTTACCTGCGCCGTTATCAAATAAACCAAAAATGAAAATATCATGAAGATAATCGTTTTGAACTGTGGAAGTTCATCCATCAAATATCAACTCTTCGAAATGCCATCTAAATCAGTTTTGGCCAAAGGTCTTGTTGATAAGATCGGCTTAAAAGGTGCAGCAATAAAGCATAAGCGTGAAGATGGAAAGGAAGTAAAACTGGAAGGCGAAATTTTGGACCATCAGGCAGGGATTCAATATTTGCTTGGCGTGTTGGTAAGTGAAAAATATGGTAGTATCAAATCCATTGATGAAATAGATGCTGTGGGTCATCGGGTAGTTCATGCCGGAGAAAAATTCAGCGGAAGTGTTTTCATTTCTGATGAAGTAATCGATGCCCTGGAAGAATGTGTTGATTTGGCTCCCCTGCACAATCCACCAAACCTGAAAGGAATTTATGCCATGAAAGAACTATTGCCCGAGGTGCCGCAGGTAGGGGTTTTCGATACGGCTTTTCATCAAACCATGCAGCCTTCTGCCTATCTTTATGGAATTCCTTATTCGCTTTACGAAAAATACAAAATCAGACGCTACGGATTTCACGGAACAAGCCATAAATATGTTTCGCGAAGGGCATGTGAGATACTCGGCCTCGACATAAACAAGCAAAAGATAATTACCTGTCATTTGGGTAACGGAGCTTCGATGGCCGCCATTAAAGATGGAAAATCAATTGATACCACAATGGGAATGACACCCATCGAAGGTTTGATAATGGGAACCCGTTGCGGTGACCTGGATGTGGGTGCTTTGCTATATATCGCTGATAAAGAGGAAACAAGCATTCAATATACAAGCACCTTGGTGAATAAGTTTAGCGGTATGCTCGGAGTTTCTGGTGTTTCTTCTGATATGCGAGATATCGAACTGGCTGCTAAAGAAGGCAACGAAAGAGCCCGAGTTGCGCTGGAGATGTACCAGTATAGGGTTCGAAAGTATATTGGTGCCTATGCAGCTGCCATGGGGGGCCTCGACATAGTTGTGTTTACGGGTGGAATTGGTGAAAACGATACCCTAACACGTACAAAATCTCTGGAAGGACTTGAATTTTTGGGGATTGATCTTGACACAGAAAAATCAATGACTTGCAGGGCTAAAGAAGAGGTTATAAGTACAAATGATTCGAAAGTGAGCGTAATTGTGGTGCCTACGGACGAAGAACTGATGATTGCAACTGATACGCACGAAATTGTGGAAAAACTAAGTGAGGTTGATATTTTTTGATAAGTTCTGTGAATACAAAAAGCCGCTTGAACGTTCATTTTCAGGCGGCTTTTTTAATTTCATGAAATTTGATTACCAGCTCGAAATCGCAATGCCAATGGCAAAGGGATATAGCTCAGGGCCTTTGTCTTTGATAAACAAACTGGTTAGTGAATAGTTTGCATAGAGATTTACTATTCCCCAACCCATCCTTACACCTGCATCCAGCTTGAATGGCCGCATATGAAAACTATCGTAGTTTTTACTGATGTTACGATTAGAATTTCCCGGACTTTGCATGTTTCCGGCTAATAAATTTCCTGTCTCAGGATCGCGCAATTTAAAAACTTTGTTGGCTTCGTTGTAATAGATTTTGGTGTGACTGCTGATTCTCCAGCCAGCCACAACCCCTGCGGCAAAATGTAATTTTTCTTTGTTTCGGTATGATTTCGACTGAACTTCGAAAAACAAGGGAAGTGTGAGATACAGATTTGTGAGCTTGCTTTTTCTCACTGATACGCCTTCCATCAGATAGCCTTTGAAAATGCTCGAATCGCCTGTGAGTAGGGTTGAATTGGAAAAGCGATAGTTGTTCCAGCTAAGACCTAATCCACTGAACATTCCTATTGTTCCCGATTTATTCAACTTAATGTTTTGCTCATAGAAATTCAAATTTAAATTGATGCTTTTTTCCATTCTTTGGTCTAAATAGCTTTGACTGGCAGGATAACTCATGTTGAAATCGGGAGTGAGTAAGCCGTTCAAACCTATCTCAACACCTGCCCAATGCCCGTTGAAACGGTGTTTTTTGATTCTTGTGATATTAATG
Source organism: Bacteroidales bacterium (assembly GCA_028696715.1). Classification (GTDB taxonomy): domain Bacteria; phylum Bacteroidota; class Bacteroidia; order Bacteroidales; family F082; genus UBA5536. The sequence goes on along the minus strand of JAQVGO010000018.1, from coordinate 16,039 downwards.
TTCCCATTATCGTCAATGACAATGGTTCGGGTGCCAACTGAGATTTTTGTTGAGTCATCATCAATCACCTTAATATTTAGATTACCGATTTTTACACTAACAGAATCTCCTCTGCCATTATTCCAGGTATCCGTAATCGTATAAAATTGATCATTTCTCACATTGGTCGAAACCTTGGTTTGGGGGTCGTATAAATGCTGGTTGGGCTCTTTGTCGAATTTCACTTTGGCGGCACCACTTGTTTTGCTGTAGAGCGTTTCGGTGGCCCATACCTTGGCATCACTTGCACCGCTTGCAACAATATTCGAAGTGGTAGTTTTGAAATCAGCCGCATTTAGCCTTGCAGCACCACTTATCTCGGAAGTATGTTTTTCGGCTGTCCCATTAAGCGTTAAACGGCTGGCACCTGATATATCTGTTGTTAACTCTTGCGCCTCTATCAGAGCTGTCATATTCGAAGCACCACTTACTTTTATCTTAAACTGTCCGACACGCAACAGTTCCGGAATATCAACTTTGCTGGCACCTGCGGCCTCTATTTCAGCAAGGTCGGGAGATGTTACTGTTGCAGTCATTTTCGTATGCTTTCTGATATGACTGGTAGTCAGAATTAAAGTATTTTCTTCCACCTTTACATCAATATGCTCGAATAGATTGTTGTCAGTTTCAACATAAACAGTGTGTTCAGGGGCATAAATAAATATCAGCTGAAAATTTCCACTTACAGCTATCTTATTAAATGTTCCTACATCATATTTACGCTCTTCAAGATTTCCGTTGCCATAATATTGGCCAAAAAGGCTGACTGAAAATCCCATTAAAAGCAGCATAAAGCTAAAAGCGAATAATTTTGATTTCATAATTTTAAAATGTTTAGAAAAGGTTTATTGATTCTTTTTGTCATGTGACGTACAATTTAGCCTTGATGTTACAGTTGGTCGAAAATTTATTACATCAACAGTTGACAGCAGCAACATTTTGGGTGGGTTTGCGTTTCTTTTTCAGTTTGCAATATTGCTGGCCGGCCTTTTTATGCCGCTGGTTTTGTCTTTATCATGCAAGTGGGATATTAATTCATTATTTTTGCCTGGCTAACTTATTTATTTGTCTTGAAAAAAATATATGCATTCTCAATCAGGTCTTATCTTGGCCCTTTAGTGCTCACCTTTTTTATTGCACTTTTTATCCTGTTGATGCAGTTTCTGTGGAAATACATTGACGATTTGGTTGGCAAAGGTCTTGAAGGTACAGTGATAGCCCAATTGTTGTTTTTTGCCAGTGCCACTTTTGTTCCAATGGCACTTCCGCTTGCTATTTTGTTGTCGTCTTTGATGACCTTTGGCAATCTGGGCGAACATTACGAGCTGGTTGCCATGAAGGCAGCCGGAATTTCGGTCTGGAAAATCATGCGTCCGCTTGTTATTTTGTCGGTTGCAATCAGCATGTTGGCTTTTTTGTTTTCAAATTATGTGCAACCTTATGCCAATCTCAAATTTCAGTCCTTATTGTATGATGTAAGGCAGCAGAAACTTGCTTTTGATATTACCGAAGGAGTTTTTTATCATGGCATCGAAAATTATGTGATTAGAGTTGGTAAAAAGGATAAGGACGGACGGACAATCTACGATGTAAAAATTTATGATCATACTGACAGACAAGGAAATATAAGCGTTACAACAGCCCAATCGGGCTATATGGAAATGAGTTCTGACCAGCAATACATCATCTTTACGTTATTCGACGGGTATTCTTATACTGATATCGTTTCTGAACGTAATTATAGGGAAAACAGACCTTTTGACAGAACAGCGTTTAAACAACAGCGAATCCGCTTCGATCTTTCTGAGTTTAATATGAACCGAACCAAAGAAGACCTTTTCAAAAGTCATTATACCATGCTGAATATCAAACAACTGAATAAGTCTGTTGATTCACTGGACCAAAGATTGAACGAAAGAAAAGATCGGTTTAAAATAAGTTTCGAAAGACGCTTCCAGCATTTTGCTACCCTGGATACCAGTTTAAAATCGATGGTTATTGCTAAGGTGTCTGATACTAAAGTAGATACAAATAACATTGAAAAGAAAGAGGTTCAGGATACCACATTGTTGAAATTGAAATGGCCATTAATCCAAAATTTCGACCGTACGGAGAAAAGCAGCATACTTGATATGGCAATAACAGCAGCACGTTCGGCCTGGGATAATGTGATTTTTAATAAAAATGACTTCAATTATCAGCAGGAAAACATCCGTAAACACCTGATTGCCTGGCACAAGAAATTCACACTTAGCATTGCTTGTTTGATACTTTTCTTTATTGGTGCACCCATGGGAGCCATCATCCGGAAAGGTGGACTGGGACTTCCCGTTGTTATTGCTGTTTTGTTTTTTGTGGTTTATCACATAACCAGTATCACCGGGGAAAAAGCAGCAAAAGTTGGCGATCTGAATATGGTAACAGGGGTATGGCTGTCATCGTTAATACTTTTTCCCGTTGGATTGTTTTTAACCTTTAAAGCAACAACAGACGCGGCATTGCTGGATGTTGACAGTTGGAGAAAATTGACAAAAAAATTGCTGCCTCATAAAAATTAAATTTCTTCGATGATGAAAGTGCTTTTTGTATGCAACAAATCTCCTTTTCCTGCACGTGAAGGTGGCCCGATAGCCATGAAAAGCATCATTGATGGTTTGCTCAAAACTGGTCATCAGGTGAAAGTACTGGCGGTTAATTCAGAGAAGTATAAGGTAGATTCTGAAGCGATACAAGATGAATTAAAGCAAAAAACGGACTTAACGCTTGTAGATGTTGATCTTCGGATCAAGCCATTTGGAGCTCTTAAAGCCTTGCTCAGAAATCGTTCCTATCACGTTGAACGATTTATTTCTGCAAGCTTTGAGAAAGAACTGATTAAAATTCTCGAAACAGAAGAATATGATGTTGTTCAACTGGAAACGGTATTTATGGCACCGTATATTCCTGCAATACGCAAGCATTCAAAGGCTGTGATTGTGCTGCGGGCGCATAATATAGAACACCTGATTTGGAAGCGTTTAGCGCGGCAATCGGTTTTTATTCCAAAGCGTTTTTACCTGAATCATTTGAGTGAAACGCTCAGGCAGTTTGAGCTGGAAAGCCTGAATCAAGTGGATGGAGTAGCAGCTATCACACGCAAGGATGCAGGATTTTTCAGAGGTTTCACACATAAAATTGTTGTGGATATTCCTTACGGGATTAATACGGCCAGCTTTGAACCTGTTTTTGAAGTTACAACACCACCAGTTTTTTTTCATCTTGGATCGATGAACTGGATACCCAATCAGGAAGGAATCAAATGGATGCTCGAAAACGTATGGCCCAGGGTGATCAGCAAAGTGCCTGATGCGCGTTTTGTGCTTGCCGGACGATTTATGCCTGATTGGTTGTTGCACTATAAAGCTCCTGGATTGGAAGTACTGGGTGAGGTAGATAACGCAACTGCATTTGTGAAAAAAAATCATATTGCAGTAGTTCCGCTCTTGTCAGGAAGTGGCATCAGAATAAAAATTATCGAAGCAATGGCTCTTGGCAAAACGGTTGTTACAACTCAGGTGGGTGCCGAGGGAATCAATTATACCGATCAGTTCAATGTTTTTATTGCGGATGATGCAGCAAAAATGGCTGCTCTGATGATCCAGCTTTTTCAGCATCCCGAAAAAGCTTTTAATTGTGGTGTTGCAGCACGTAAACTTGTTGAGGAACAGCACAACAGCGAAAAGGTAATTACCCGACTGTTGAAATTTTACAATAACCTGATGCAGCATAACTGTGAAGATTTAGGTCACGAAAATCATAATCACTAAAGTTGCTGAAACAAGCTTCGCGGGCTTTTGTTAACCTAAGTATGGATTTAATAAACACCAAAAATCCCGTATCTTTGCGACCAAATCAAAACCTGTATCAGCCTGATGAAGATTTTTGTGCTGCTATCACGTATTCCATGGCCTCTTGAGAAAGGCGATAAGCTGAGGGCCTTTAATCAATTGAAACAGCTCTCCAAAAATAATGAGATCATTTTATGTGCTTTGAATTCTGATCGCAAAGCCAATAAAAAAGCTGCTTTTGCGGCACTTCAGACTTATTGTAAGTCGATAAGTTTTATCGATTTGCCTGGAATTGGCATCCTGCTTAACCTGGTGGTTGCCTGGCTTAACGGCGATCCTTTGCAAACCGGTTATTTTTATAATACCAGGGCAGCCAAAAGGATTGCAGACCTTATCGATGAACACAAACCGGATATACTCTACGGTCAGTTGTTACGCGTTGCCAAATATATAAGGAAGACCGATCTTCCAAAAGTGATTGATTATCAGGATGTTTTTAGTATGGGTATGAAGCGAAGACTTGAGGTGTCTTCCTGGCTGATGAAACCTTTTTTGATGATGGAGTATCTCAGGCTTCAACGGTATGAAGCGGATCTGTTTGATGATTTCGATTTGAAAACAATCATCAGCGAAACGGATCAGGTTCTAATACCGCATCCCAAACGGGATGAGATCCTGATTGTCCCTAATGGTGTTGATCATGAGTATTTTAGTCCCATTTTAGCGGATAAGAAATACGAAATTGTCTTCACAGGAAATATGGCTTATCCACCTAATGTTAATGCAGCTGCTTTTTTGGTTCACGAAATCATGCCATTGGTTTGGAAAAAGATTCCCAATGCTCGTCTGTTATTGGCCGGTGCCACTCCTGATGTCAGTATCAGGCAGTTAGCTTCTGACCGTGTTATTGTTTCGGGTTGGATGGATGATATTCGGCAGGCCTATGCTCATGCCAGTGTATTTGTAGCACCCATGCGTATTGGCACTGGTTTGCAGAATAAACTTCTGGAAGCCATGTCGATGGCTGTGCCGTGTGTAACCACTTCGTTGGCCTGCAAGCCTTTAAAAGCAAAGGAAGGAGTTGAAATTCTGGTAGGAGATACTGCTGATCAAATTGCCGGATTGCTTATTAAGCTCTTGAATGATTCGGATTTTGCCAATCAAATTGCGACTGCCGGACATACTTTTGTTCACCGTAATTTCAGCTGGGAAAAGTCCAATGAAAAACTCGAAAATGCTATGAAAGAAATTCTGAAACAGGATTAATTCCGGCATTTTCATTCTGTTTTTAAGTCTCAACTTTTCAGGATAAACCAATTAATCTTATTTATTTGGTAGCAACAAAATCAGGATAAAAGATTTGTAGTTTTGCAGTTTAGTATTTGTCATTATTCTAATAATCAATTATATGTCAGACGATAAGAAGATAATATTTTCGATGGTAGGTGTAAGCAAAGTCATACCGCCTTCCCGTCAGATTCTTAAGAACATTTACCTCTCGTTTTTTTATGGTGCCAAGATTGGGATCATCGGTCTCAACGGCTCCGGAAAATCTACTTTGCTAAAGATAATTGCAGGCAAGGAGAAATCTTATGATGGTGAAGTGGTTTTTTCGCCTGGTTATTCAGTAGGTATGCTCGATCAGGAGCCGGACTTGGATAATTCAAAAACCGTACGTGAAGTTGTGGAAGAAGGTGTTCAGGAGGTGGTTGATTTGTTGAAGGCATATGAGGAAGTTAACAATAAGTTTTTGGAACCGCTTTCTGATGATGAAATGAGTAAACTTATTGAAGAGCAAGGCCGTTTGACAGATCTAATTGAGCAGAAAGATGCCTGGGAGCTGGATAGCAAGCTCGAGAGAGCAATGGATGCCTTGCGCTGCCCCGAAGGCGATGCGCCGGTTAAAAACCTTTCGGGAGGCGAGCGTCGCAGGGTTGCATTGTGCCGTTTGTTATTAAGCGAACCCGATATTTTACTCCTGGATGAGCCTACCAATCACCTGGATGCAGAGTCTGTTGAGTGGCTCGAAAAGCATTTGCAACAATATAAAGGAACTGTGATTGCGGTTACCCACGATCGTTATTTTCTGGATCATGTGGCAGGATGGATACTGGAACTCGACAGGGGAGAGGGTATCCCGTGGAAAGGCAACTATTCTTCCTGGCTTGAGCAAAAAACAAAACGCATGGAGCAGGAGGAGAAATCTGCCTCCAAAAGACGTAAAACTCTCGAAAGGGAGTTGGAATGGGTGCGAATGGCTCCCAAAGCCCGACAAGCTAAATCGAAAGCCCGATTGTCGTCCTACGAAAAAATGCTTAGTGAGGATGTAAAACAGAAAGAAGAAAAGCTCGAACTCTTTATCCCCGATGGGCCACGATTGGGGAACAAAGTATTTGAATTTAACCAGGTTTCGAAAGCATATGGCGATAAGGTGCTCTATGAAAATTTGAGTTTTAGCCTTCCTCCTGCCGGAATTGTTGGTGTTATTGGTCCGAATGGTGCTGGCAAAACAACTTTATTCAGGCTGATGATGGGACTTGAACAAGCTGACAAGGGAAGTTTTGAAATCGGTGAAACAGTAAAGATTGGTTATGTGGATCAAGCTCATGCCGAAATTGATCCGGAGAAGACGGTTTACGAAATTATTTCTGGCGGCCACGATGATATCAAGCTGGGCAACAGAACAATGAATGCCAGAGCTTATGTTTCCAGGTTTAATTTTAGCGGAACAGATCAGAATAAAAAGGCCGGAATTCTTTCGGGTGGTGAGCGAAACAGGCTGCATCTTGCCTTAACGCTTAAACAGGAAGCCAATGTTTTGCTGCTCGATGAACCCACCAACGATATTGATGTGAATACATTGCGTGCCTTGGAAGAAGGAATTGAAAACTTTGCCGGATGTGCCGTGATTATTTCGCACGATCGCTGGTTCCTCGACCGTGTGGCAACGCATATGCTGGCCTTTGAAGGTGATTCGCAGGTCTATTTCTTCGAAGGAAGTTATACCGAATATGAAGAAAACAAACGAAAACGCCTGGGCGACAAAGGCCCAACCCGATTAAGGTATAAAAGGCTGAAAGCAGATTAGCATCTTGATACAAAAAAAGGCTGGAAACATATTGATTTCCAGCCTTTTTTAGATGGTGAAACTAAGATTTAAATAAACAACAATTGTGTTAAAATGTAGATTGGCAGTAACACAACAATCGAAAATTTAAACATATATCCGAAGAAGCTTGGCATCGGAATTTTATTTTCTTCAGCAATGGCTTTTACCATAAAGTTTGGGCCGTTTCCAATATAGGTCATCGCCCCAAAGAATACAGCTCCGATCGAAATAGCAGTAAGCAGTTCTTCCGGTATGCCTGCCACATATCCCTGAGCTGCAATGGCAACGCCACCCTCATTCATTCCCATCGCTAAATTATGAAAAGCCAGTGCAGTAGGCGCATTGTCGAGGAAAGCACTTAATCCGCCAGTGGCATAATAAAACATGGCAGTAGTGTTTATCCCCAGCGAGCCGGCATTTGTGTTGAGCCATAACAGTGCCGGTACCATTGTTGCAAAGATGCCCAAAAACAGGAAAGCAACCTCGATAATCGGACCCCAGGTAAATTTGTTGTCGATTCGGAGTTGCTTTTTGGTGAAATAGAGCGAAAGACCAGCAAAAAACAGCATGGCAGCTTCGCGAATAAACCCAATATAATGGTTGTCGTGAATGGCGTGAATATAATTCTGGTTTAGGAAAGCCACAGAAAAAACAACACCAAGCAGGAAAATAAAATTAAAAGTGCCTTTCAAGCTAATAGGCTCTATTTCAGCATGATCCTTTACGATGTTGATTACAGGTTCTTTTTTATGATAATAGGTATCCACCAGGTAATACACCAGTAATAAAAGGCCGTTTACGAAAGCCCATTCTTTGGTAAGACTGAAGAACCATTCAAAAGGTGCACCACGAAGATACAACAGGAAAAGTGGCGGATCACCAAGTGGCGTCAACATACCACCTGCATTGGCAACAATGGCAATGAAAAATAGTATGGTGTGTACTTTGAACTTACGTTCTGAGTTGGTTCTGATTACCGGACGGATGAGCAGCATGGCAGCTCCGGTTGTTCCCATAAAACTGGCCAGTACTGCACCAATTCCTAAAAATAAGGTGTTGATTGCTGGCTTCGCTTCAATATCTCCTTTCAGTTGAATGCCTCCTGTAATCACAAAAAGGGAGCCTAACAGTATGATAAATGGCACATAATCAAACAACATCTGATGAATGAGATTGTGTGATAAACCATTGTAAATTAACCAGATAGATGTAGGAATGCCCAATACAAGCGAAACTATCAATTTGTTGCGGTTGTTTTCCCACCAATGATGAAAAAACAAAGGCCCAATGGCAATAAATAGCAGAATAATCGCAAAGGGAATAGAAGCCCACAACGGAATAACTTCAAGTTGGTGATGATCCATAAGTTTCAATTTTTAAATGAAGGCGCTAAATTAATACCTTTCATTTTTCCGGCAATTAGCAAATGTTGATTTTGAAGGCAATTTAGAATGAGTTTTAATAATTAGTATATGTTCATATGTACTTTTCTTGATTTAAATAAAAGGTCGGGCTGTAAATCCATAAATCCAGAAAGCTTAACTTTGCATAAAATCATTTTATGGCCGAAATTCCAAATAATCTGATCGAACTTTTACGAGTAAACCGCAGTTACAGAAGGTTTCATCAAAGGCCTGTGCCGGATGAAAAACTGCTTCACGAATTGGTTGCTCTAACGCGTTTTACTGCTTCCTCAAAAAATATCCAACCTTTGAAATATGTAATTGTCACTAAACCGAATGAACTTAATTTTGTTTTTGATCAACTCAAATGGGCTTGGTATCTAAAGGATTGGGACGGCCCTTTGCCTGACGATCGTCCAACGGCATATTTGGTTATGTTGTTGGATAAAAATTTAAACGATCGTGCCGATTTTGATGCCGGCATTGCAGCTCAAACCATTTTGCTTGGTGCCACGGCTGCTGGTTTTGGCGGATGTATTGTTAGAACCGTGAACAGATACGCCATCTCCCGTTATTTTAGTCTTGAAGAAAACCTGGAAGTAATGATGGTACTGGCACTCGGAAAACCAAAGCAAACCGTTGAAATAAAAGCGGTTGAAAACGCATCGGTAGCTTACTTTACAGATGAAAATGATGTACATGTCGTTCCAAAGCGTTTGGTGGATGAGTTAATCTGGAAAAGAAGCAAAAAATCATGATAAAAATTGACGAAAATTTGATCGATAAGGTTTCTGCAATAGCCAGAAGTTCAATCCGCAAAAGGACAAATCTGAACTTCCATGATAAGTCGGAAGCTTTGATGCAACGCATGTTGAATGCCATGGAACCCGGGACATATATCCAACCGCACAAGCACGAAAATCCGGATAAATCAGAAGCGTTTTTTTGCTTGCGTGGAAAGATTCTGGTTGTCGAATTTGAAGAAGACGGGCAGGTGCGCGATCATATTTTGCTGGATGCTTCCAAAGGTAATTATGGCTGTGAGATCAACCCGCGAACTTATCATTGTATCGTTTCAATGGAAACAGGCTCAGTAGCTTACGAGCTGAAAGATGGCCCGTATGATCCAACAATTGACAAACATTTTGCGCCCTGGGCACCTGCCGAGGGTGATCCGGATGCAGCTGATTACCTCAAAAACCTACTTAAAAAGTTAGGTTTTTAACTTTTTTTCTTTTTGAGCTGAACGTTTTTTTACCTGAGAGCTGATTGCATCAAACAAGTGGCTTTTTAGTACCTTTGCCACTTCAGAAAAGAAAACGCAATGGCGCAAAAACCTGCAATACCTAAAGGGACAAGAGATTTCGGCCCGAACGTAATGGCTCGTCGGGATTATATTTTTAATACTATAAAAGAGGTGTTCAAACTTTACGGTTTTGAACCGATTGAAACACCTGCCATGGAAAATCTCTCTACGCTTACCGGCAAATATGGCGATGAGGGCGACAAGCTTTTGTTCAGAATTTTAAATTCCGGAGATTTCCTTTCCAATATTAATGATGCTGAAAAGCAGTCTTTCGAAACTTTAGGGCCAAGAATAAGCGAGAAAGGTTTGCGATATGATCTTACTGTTCCTTTCGCCCGTTTTGTGGTGCAATACCGCAACGAAATCAGCTTTCCTTTCAAAAGGTACCAGATTCAGCCGGTATGGCGCGCCGATCGCCCCCAGAAAGGACGCTACCGCGAGTTTTACCAATGCGATGTGGATGTGGTGGGTAGCGATGCCTTAATCAATGAAGCTGAGTTGGTGCAATTGGTGGATGAGGTATTCAAAAGATTGAAAATTAAGGTTGTAACTAAAATAAATAACCGAAAAGTTTTGGCCGGACTGGCAGAATATATCGGCCAGCCGGAAGCGTTGATCGACATAACAGTAGCAATTGACAAGCTTGATAAGATTGGTATCGATCAGGTGAATGCAGAGCTTCGTGAAAAAGGCTTGTCCGACAAAGCTGTTGAATTGCTTCAACCGGTGCTCTTCATGGAAGGTTCAACCACAGAGAAACTTACAATGCTTGAAAAGCTGATCGGCCATCTCGATATTGGTGCAAAAGGTATTGCAGAGTTACGACAATTATTTGATTATCTTCGTATTATGGATATTTCAATGCCTGTGGAACTTGATCTTACTTTGGCACGTGGGCTGAATTATTATACAGGTGCTATTTTTGAAGTGAAAGCAGCTGAAGTGCCAATGGGAAGCATTTGTGGTGGTGGAAGATATGATAACTTGACCGGTGTTTTTGGAATGCCTGATATGTCGGGTGTGGGTATCAGCTTTGGTGCGGATCGCATTTACGATGTGATGCAAAGTCTTGAATTGTTTCCCGAAAAGGCCATGCAATCAACACAGATCATTTTTTTGAATTTTGGTGAAAAAGAAATGACTTACTGCCTGCCATTTCTACAAAAAATAAGAGAGAAGGGTTTGAGTGCCGAAATTTTTCCGGATGCAGCCAAAATCAAAAAGCAACTGCGCTATGCCGATCAAAAACAAATTCAGATAGTAGTAATGGCTGGTGAGTCAGAAATGGATGCAGGGCAATTTACTATCAAGCAAATGCAAACAGGCGAGCAAATCACTGTGGCAGCCCAATCATTGATTGAAAAACTCGCAGAACGCTTAAAAGCCTGATTATGACGCCGGCTTTGATACGCGACTTCCTGATCAAAATTAACAGAACATCCTTGTTTGGTAGGGTTTGAGCTATTCGAGTATTACCTATATTATTTTTTTTTCACATTTAATCTGCAAAACAAATGCAAACTCATTATATCAATTCGGAAAAACTTACTTTCCAAAGAATTTTCGACCTCATAAAACGAAATTATAAGCTCGCACTTTCAGAAGATGCCGCTGCAAAGATTGAGCATTGTCGTGCTTACCTCGATCAGAAAATTGCCAGTCAGGACGAACCTGTATATGGCATCAATACAGGATTTGGCTCGCTCTGCGATACCAGTATCTCAAAATCTGAGCTGGGTCAGTTGCAGGAAAATCTGGTGATGTCACATGCATGCGGAACAGGTGACCTTGTCCCGCCAGAAATTGTGAAGTTGATGCTACTGCTCAAGGTCCAAAGCCTTTCTTATGGGCATTCCGGCGTGCAACGAATTACCGTAGAGCGACTTATAGATTTTTATAACAATGATGTAATTCCGGTGGTTTACGAAATGGGTTCTCTTGGGGCTTCAGGCGATCTGGCTCCACTGGCGCATTTGTCTTTGCCATTGCTGGGCAAGGGAGAGGTTTATTTTGAAGGCAGGCGGCAGGCATCCGAGGTTGTGATGAAACATTTTGGCTGGGAGCCGGTCAAATTGCAATCCAAGGAAGGTTTGGCCTTGCTCAATGGTACGCAATTTATGAGTGCCTACGGTGTTTTCACTTTACTCAAAACTTTCAGGCTATCGATGCTTGCTGATATCATCGGAGCACTTTCATTGGAGGCTTTTGATGGTCGATTGGAACCTTTTTACGATCAGGTGCATCAAATCCGGCATCACAAAGGACAGATTGCAACGGCAGATCGTTTTCGTAAGCTACTGGAAGGAAGCGAGTTGATCAGCAGGAAAAAAGCACATGTTCAGGATCCTTATTCTTTCAGATGCATTCCGCAGGTGCACGGAGCTTCAAAGGATTCTGTTAATTATGTGGCCTATGTGTTTAGTAATGAGATAAATGCAGTAACGGATAATCCAACAATTTTCCCGGATGATGATTTGATTATTTCTGCCGGAAATTTTCATGGACAGCCTCTTGCATTGGCTTTGGACAATTTGGCCATTGCCTTGAGTGAATGGGGAAATATCAGTGAACGAAGAACTTATCAGCTTCTGCATGGCAAAAGAGGCTTACCACCATTTTTGGTTGCCAGCCCGGGATTAAATTCCGGATTTATGATTCCGCAATATACAGCGGCAAGTCTGGTGAGCCAGAACAAACAGTTATGTACCCCGGCATCTGTTGATTCCATTGAATCATCACAAGGTCAGGAAGATCATGTGAGCATGGGAGCAAATGCTGCTACCAAAGCCCTGCGTGTGGTTTTGAATCTTGAGCGAATTTTGGCCATTGAGCTTTTCAATGCTGCGCAGGCACTTGAATTTCGCAGGCCGGCCAGGTCGTCAGAATTCATTGAAGAATTTGTAAAAGCTTATCGCGAAAAGGTTGATTTTGTGGATAATGACAAGGTGATGTACACCGAAATAGCCAGATCAGTTGAATTTCTGAAAACGGTACCGCTCAACATTCCGGATGCCTTGATGAAAGGCATCTGAGCTTAGTCAATCAATAATTCGTAAGGTCTGCTGATGGCAGCATCCAATTGCGGGATAGCTACATATTTGCTCAATCTTTGGTGTTCGTGTCCATCAAAAAAGAGCAAGAGGGTAGGATTTGAAAAAACACCAAAGTGACCAGCTATTTCTGCATGTTTTTCCGAATCGATGTAAATGAGTTTCATGGCCGGAAAGTTTTCGGACAACAATTTTTCAACTTTGGGCCGCAAACTGAGGCAGGGTGCGCATCGGTCGCTAAAAAAATACAAAAGCAAGGCAGGGGTGGTATCGATTTGATTTTGAATTGCGTTAAGGCTTTCGTTTTGCATTAAAATGGGATTTGATTTGAGTGGGCAAAAATACTAATCTTTGTTTGCATCTGCTTATTCTCTAATTTAGCTTTTTGAAAACTGAGTTTAAACCTAAACCGATTTTAAAATGAAAACAAGTCTTATCATCACCGGAAGTGGATTGACAATAGAGCATGTAGTGGAAGTAGCTCGTCATCATCGCAAAGTTGAACTGGATACGGCCGCCATTGGACGGATTGAAAAATGCAGAGCCATGCTTGAACGCAAAATACAGGCAAAGGAAATCATGTATGGCGTAAATACAGGCATTGGCGAGTTTTCGGAGATGGTGCTGAATGATGATCAGGTAAAGGATTTCCAGAAATACCTGATTTATAACCATGCTGCCGGAATTGGTGAGCCCATGCCCGAAGATTGGGTTAGAGGAGCCATGCTCGGGCGTATCAATGTTCATGCGCATGGTCATTCGGGCTGCAGACCTGAAATTACCCGGACATTGGTCGAGATGCTGAATAAAGGTGTGACGCCTTATGTGTGCCGCAAAGGTAGCGTAGGGGCTTCAGGCGATTTGGCTCCCATGTCGCAGATCGCCTTGTTGATGATGGGAGAGGGCAAAGCTTATTACAAGGGCGAATTGCTTTCGGGAAGAGAAGCTTTGAAACGTGCAGGTATCGAAATACCCGGCTTGCAGGCACGCGACGGACTGGCAACGATCAACGGATCGAATGTGCTCACCGCGATGAGTGCTTTGTTTTTGTTTGATGCTGATCGCTTTTTGCGGCAGGCCGAAATTGCTGCAGCAATGTCGCTCGAAGCTTTAAAGGCAAACATGAAACCTTACGATCGCAAGATTCACGAAGTGAGAGGGTTTGCCGGTGCTGTTCGTTCGGCAATGGCGATTAATAAAATAGTAAAAGGTGGCGATCTGGCTGAAGGCAGGATAAAATGCAAGGTGCAGGATGCCTATAGTATGCGTTCAACACCACAGGTGATCGGAGCTGCTCATGATGCAATGGCCTGGGCACGATCGCAGGTTGAAATCGAACTCAATGGTGTGGGTGACAATCCTATCTTTTTCCCGGACGAAAACTTGCAGCTTTCCGGAGCAAATTTCCAGGGATCACCAGTTTCGTTGCCGATGGATATGGCAGGAGCAGCTATTACAATGGTGTGTGTGCTGTCTGAACGGCGTATGAATCGTTTGAATAATCCTGCTTTGAGCGTTGGTCTTCCGGCTTTTCTGACCAAAGGTGCCGGAATGTTCTCCGGATTGATGTTGTCGCAATATACTGCTGATATGCAGATTGTTGAGCAGCGTATTTTGTCTGCTCCGGCTAGCATACAATCTATTCCGGCGGCTGCCGATCAGGAAGATTTTGTTTCGATGGGAATGAACACTGCACTCAAAAACTTTCAAATCATGGATAATGCCTACGGAATTTTAGGCATTGAGCTGATGGCGGCTGCCCAGGCATTGGATTTTAGGGATTATAACTTTGGTGAAGGTACAAGGAAAGCACATGAGCTTGTGCGTCGCCATGTAGCTTTTTTGGATGTGGATCGGCCCCTCTTTGACGATCACAATGCGATGAAGGCATTGGTGGAATCGGGCGAAATTCTGGAAGAGGTAGAAAGACTAATTGGCAAATTGAATTGAAATACAGGAATTTATGATTCAAAATGAAAATCAAAGAGTAAGACCGGGTTTATTAACTTTCTTGTGTGTTTTGAGTTTTATTGGTTCAGGCCTTGCAGCGGTGAGTAATTTCTTTGTTTATTTTAATCATGCTATTGTGCTGGAAATGATTGAACAGGAAAGTTTTGAAGCGATGGGTTTTGATTTGGGTATTTTTGGAAGGATCAATCGTTCCTATTTTTTGATTTCAGCTTTATTGCAGGTCATTTCATTTAATGGTGTTCGTTTGATGTGGAACCTGCGACGGGCTGGATTTCATTTGTACGCCATTTCGCAGCTGCTAATTCTAATTGTCTCTACCATATACATCTACAAACCTGAGGGTGTATTTCCAATGTTCGATCTGGTACTTGCCACGCTTTTTATATTGTTGTATCTTCGCTTCAGGGATTTAATGGACTAATATTTTAATCAAGGTAATAGGTACATACTGTAAATAGCTGCAAATTAGCTTAAACAAATTATTATGACAGATCAGTTGTCTGAATCGAAACCCCGCACACGATTGCTGCAATTGTTAGTTGGCACCTTTGCAATAACTTATTATATTTTTATTGCTTTGCTTGCCCTATCAGCCTTGATTTTTAATCAATATATTATTGAATGGGTGGGGCTTGGAATTAATCCGATCACGTTTAATATTTTTCCGATTTGGTTGGTCATGCTTGTGTTGTTTCTGCTCAATGCAATGATTATCGTGGGTTTCCTTAACTATTTTAGACAGGGAAAGAAATTGATAATTTTATTTTTTGGGATGATCCTGATAGGTATCCAAATTATGATAGGAGGCTTTGAAGGCTGGCAAAAACTGCTGCTCGAAGCTATACTGATCAGTTTGATTATAATTATACCTACGCGTCAATCCAGCGTGAAAGATATCGAAAATGCCGAAAATTCTGAATAAATTCGTATGAATAATGCTTAAAACTTATAAATTATTAATCATGTAAAAACTTGTAAACCTGTAAAATAAATCATTTCTTTAATAAAAGTTAAAATATTTTTCGATTAATTTTTTGTTAAATACACAGATGTTTATAACTTGCACGCTTAAATGCAAACGTTTTCGTAAAACATTTATGAACAGAAATTTTATTAGTTAATCAATTCATTAACCAAAAATCACCATTATGAGAAAAATTACGATTATGCTAGTGTTCTTGCTGATCGCAGGTGTAAATTTTGCATTTGCGCAGTCGAGAACCATTACTGGTAAGGTTACCAGTGCGCAGGATGGGATGGGAATTCCCGGAGTTACCGTGATGGTTAAGGGTACTACTATTGGTACCACAACCGATATTGACGGTAATTATTCA
>JAQVGO010000112.1 GCA_028696715.1 Bacteroidales bacterium | reverse complement strand
GGCAAATCGTGATAGTTGGTGGTGTGGAAATTGCCAAATTGGAGGTATTGCACCACCAATGCTGAATCAATAGGGCGAGCCTGTCGGGTGGTGATTTGTGCTATGGTACAAAGCGGAACACTCATCCATATGATCAACAGTGTGGTTTTTATTTTGTAAAACGGCTTTGACATAGATTTGATCATATTTTGTTTTCGCTAAAATTTTATCCTCAGGAATTACCTCTTAAGAAACTGCAATATTTAACTATTTGATGGGTACTATTCCCTTGTAATCAGGTGCAAGTCCTTCCACGAAACAACTCTGGCCTGTAGTCTTTGGTAGCTTTCAGTTCCTCCGTAAACCAAAATGAGTTCTTTGTTTGAAACCTCAGATAACTGTTGATAATACAATAAATTCTTAAAAAAGTCTGGATGAACGGACATCCCCGACTTGATTTCAATGGCGATTGTTTTATTCCCTTCTTCGTGAATGCAATCAATCTCTACACCTTTGTTGTCGCGCCAAAAATAATAATTGCTTGCTTGGCCTGCATTTAGTTTTTGTTTTATAAGTTCGGTGATGATGAAATTCTCGAAAAGTTCTCCCTTTAAATAATGTAATTGAAGTTGTTCAACATCTTTGATGCCCAGTATGGCAGAAGCCAAACCTGTATCATAAAAATAGAGTTTGGCAGATTTAACCAATCTTTTATTGTAGTTTTTGTGATGAGGATATAAGCGATAGGTGATAAAACTGGCTTCTAATATGGATAACCATTTTTGAACCGTGTGGTAGGAAAGGGATAGTTCGTTGGCAATGGAAGAAAAATTAATTAACTGACCAATTCTGCCTGCACACAATGCTATGAACTTTTGAAAAGCATTGAGATCTCCGATATTGATGATCTGTCTTACATCTCTCTCAACATAGGTTGCATTGTAATTTCTAAGCCACTCGGTTGGATCGAGGCCTTTATCATAAATTCTTGGATAACCGCCATATACTATAGATTCCTGATAGGTCTGTTTTTCGAAAGGGGTACCGTGGAGTTCGCTCATTGAAAAGGGTAATAAGTTGAATATGGCCACCCTGCCTGCCAGGCTTTGATTGATTCGCTCCATAAGCAAAAAATTTTGAGAGCCTGTCAAAATATACTGCCTTTCAGCATCGGAATCAACATAGATTTGTATGTAAGAGAAAATATCCGTTACGTATTGGGCTTCATCAATAATTAACTTTTTTCCTTTGGCATTGAGAAAACCTTTTGGATCGGAAATGGCAAACTCTCTTTGCTCGATATCTTCAAAATTAACGTAGCTAAATGCTGAAAATAGTTGTTTAACTAAAGTAGTTTTCCCTGACTGCCGCGGCCCGTTAATGGTGATTACGGGGTATTTCCCTATTAACGACTTTATTTTCTCTCCTATCTGTCTTTGTATCATGGCACAAAGATAAATAGTACATATTAGAAATGCAAGTTCTAAATTGTACTAATTTATGAAAAACTT
The DNA here is from genome assembly GCA_028696715.1 of Bacteroidales bacterium. Classification (GTDB taxonomy): domain Bacteria; phylum Bacteroidota; class Bacteroidia; order Bacteroidales; family F082; genus UBA5536. Next base: position 6,442 of record JAQVGO010000112.1, on the reverse strand, counting down.
ACACGATTAAGTGGTGATTAGAGCAGATGAAAACAACGAGCTAATTGATTATCAATAGTTTATGTAAATCATTCGATGTTGTCGCAGACTTAGCCAAGCTACAGTGCTTTATTCACTCCAGTCTTACCACCATGAAAATTAATAATTGCCCTGGATTTCGATCTCTGATTGGTCAATTTCTGACCTAACTCAAGGATAAAAAACAAAATGATAGAAATGTTGGTGCACGATGTCTTAGGCACTAATCCGCACTAAAAAAGGCGTATCATATCCATATTTCCTCAACACTGGGAAAATCTGTATTTTTAAAACAAAATAGTTTTTTTGCATAAGTAACGCGAAGAAATTATCATATCGCCAATGACCACCTATCGATGTCCAATTCAGTCCTTGAGGCAACGAACACTTCGGCCATCAGTCTTGTCGCTGTAGCCTCTGCCCACCTTACCGAGATCAAAGAACAGATATCGGCCCCACGCATCAGTACTTGAGCTATCTGTAGCTGACCACCAGAAACCGCCGTTACCTATGTAATTGAACGACCCGTTGCTGAATTTGTGTCCTCCAGGAAGGGCATTAAAACCACTGCTATTGGTTCCGTTGCCATCGTTGTTCCAGCCACTGGTAGATTTCATTTGTTCACCCTGATCAGTTCCACGCCATCCTGGTATATCAGCTTGGCTTTGGCTCATACCCAGTAGGATTTCCATAGTTTTCCATTCTTCATCACCGGGCAAATGCCAGCCACTTGGACAGGCATTAAGTGCTGCCTCCCAGGTGTAAAGACGGCCGTAGATATCGCCATTGGCGGGATCATCAATGTAAGTCCATGAGTTAGAAGTTTCATAGTTCAGGTTTTGGGCAAACCAGGTTTGGTTTCCTATCTCAACAGTGGCATAGGTTTGGCCGTCGCGGGGATCTGTGAAGGTGCCAGTGGTACCACCACCGCCATCTGAAGTTGTAAATTGCCAATGCTCGCTTTCGTTTTGGTTGTCATTATTACCCACTTCGTAAGCCTTAATATACCAGTAGTAAGTGGTATTTTCAGCCAAAGTACCTGGTTCGAATGTTGTGGAGGTATAATACTCTTCCACTAAAGGTGGGTTACTACTTGTACCAAAATAAACATTGTAATTGAGTTGGTCGCCTTCAGGGTCAGTGCATGTCCAGCTCAGGTTGGTGTTTACAGAAATGTTTGTGGCATTGTTTAAGGGTGATGGATTGGCAGGCTCGTTGGGTGGATTGTTCCCGCCGGTTCCGGATTCGTAAGTATCAATAATATTGTTTTGGTTGGCATCACCATTGAATGCAGATGCTTCAGACCATTTTTTCTGGTCTGATTCATAATTATATTGCCAGGTCCATACATAAGGTTCCAGGAATCCGTTATAATCCTTAACAATGCCCCAAGTACAACTCATTCGATACTTCTTGCTTTGGTTTATCGAAAAATCGTTTTGCATATAAGTGTCTTCATCAAATATAGCAAGAAATGGATCACCACTCATCCATGTTCCTGTCATTTGTTCAAATGTCAGGCCTTCATTATGGAAAATCTCAAACACCTCATTGCCTCCCAATGAAGAATTTGATTTATTGACCCAAATTGACCAATTACCGCTCGATTGGTCGTAATCAATATACAATGACATATCAGCTACTTCCTTCCAAAATAGACCATCTTCTTCATGCAATTGAAAAATCAATCTAACTGAACAATTAACTAAGCCATCTTCTTGATCAATAATATCATCTGCATTTCGCCCATCATCAATGATGGTGGGTATTTGGTCAAAGGCTGATTGTAAATTAAAATATCCGCCAAAATAATTTCCCGTTTTCACCAATTCTATAGTGTGATTCAATATATCAGGATTAGAAAAGAAAACACTAAAGTGTGAGGTATAGGCAGTTGTATGTTTGTTCTGGGTGCTCACACTTTTCACTTCCAATTGCTTTATGGTGCTATTATTTTCATCGAGATAATATACCCTTGAGTTTGTGGCTGTTTGATTTTGCGTACTCCATGGGATCGTAATTTCAACTTTCTTCCGAAAAACGCTTCCTTCTGGTAAAAACTTTACACCTAAAATATTTTCGTACCCTCCTGCGCTTGTCACACTAGTTTGTTGGATACTAATGTCAATAGTGCTTTCCAATGCTCCTTCCGGTATAACAATACTGGCTCCATTAATAGGTGAAGACGCGTCATCTATCATTACTGTGCCACCGGTGCTGCCAATTTCGCCCTGTCCGTTAGAATAGACCGGGGGAGTATTTGGCTCGGTTTTAACCTTATCTTTTTTACATGAACTAAGAACAGTGAGCGTTGTTGCCAGCAAAAGCACAAACAAACGCAGCATTTTAGTGGAAGTCATAAAGGGATAATTTTAGTTAAATGCCGCAAAGATTTGTTTTTCGTATTGATAAATCAAAAATATCACTAGGTTTTTCCTATAATGAAAGATATTTTGTATGAACAGTATGCTTTTTTGTATGAATGACCCATTTTTATAATATCTAGCAATATTTATTAAGTCAATTCAATTTAAGTTATGCTGATATATGACACAAAAGGGACTATTTAATAGCATTTATTACTGATAACTATCTTAGCAGCTGCCTTTTTTGCTCAAAATATTCAATAGCAGGATGCTTTATATCAACTTATTAGCATATCAGGTCCAAATTAAAACAATAACAACAATGCCACACCTAAATAAGCTTATGCCTTTGACGTTAGTTTGGTTCGATTAACGTTTTATTATGTTTTCGCATATTCTAATATTGGCAACAATTTATCTCCTGACCCCGGAAGAAAGAAGATAATTATCGACCTTCTGACCTTTGACTTTCAGACCGTCAGAGTATAATCTTGAATTTTGAATCCTTGAATCTTGGATTTCTTATATCCCCGATGCTCTCAGCTTACTAAGACATAATTTGATAGGCTCCCATCGACATGATTCGACAGGTTCCCATCGACAAGCTAGGGGCAAAGCACAACAGGCACTCAGGGCTGGGCACCACGAGTGCTCAACACAAGCCGATCGATCACATCCAAACATACTCAGACAATGTGAACCATAACAACCACGACAACAACTCATTAACACATTAACTCATTAACCCATTAACCCATTAACACATTAACCCATTAACTCATTAACACATTAACTCATAAACCCATTAACACATTAACTCATTAACCCATTAACACATTAACACATTAACTCATAAACCCATTAACTCATTAACTCTTAAACTCTTAAACACAATATTCCCTACCCCCCTATATTACTAAACTGATTCAACTGATTGATAGAGCCGCAGGCTGGTTTGTTTTGGATGGCCATTCGGTAGGCCTTTTCCACGCCAAGCTCACGCACGTTATAACTCAGATCAGTAAACAAGCAGGGTTTCAGGTCGCCGTTGGCAGTGAGCCTCATGCGGTTGCAGCTGGCACAATGTCCGCCATCACCACCTTCTACAACGGAGAACTGTCCTGTTTCAAGATTCATTTCTTTGATAAAACGTACTTGCAAACCATTGGCATCGGCGAAGACCTTTACAGCCCGGGCATCTGGTTCGTCATGATTGTTTTTGATTACGCAATTAAGCTTGATGGGTGTTAAATCGGCTCTCTGCGCAGCTTCAATTCCTTTGAAAACATCTTCAACATTGCCGAGTCGCGTGATCCATTTAAATTTTCCGGGATCAACAGTATCCAGACTGATATTCACCCTTTTCAAACCGGCATCAGCCAGCTGCTGTGCAAATTTCGGCAACAGAATACCATTGGTCGTCATGCCAAAATCTTTAAGACCGGGAAGTTTGGCAAGTTGCGCCACCAAGCCCACAATTCCTTTACGTACCAGGGGTTCTCCGCCCGTGATGCGTATTTTGTTTACCCCGTGTGCCACCGCAAAACCTGCTACATCCATAATTTCTTCAAAACTCAGTATCTGTTCGTGTGGAAGCGGTTTCACACCCTCCTCGGGCATGCAGTAGCGGCAACGCAGGTTACAGCGATCAGTAACCGAAATCCGCAGGTAGGTTATCTTTCGGTTAAATGAATCGTACATGAACTTTATCTCCTTTGTGCATTTCAGTTGTCCCGATGGGAACTTCAAAAAGCACATTTGCAGCCGAAAGTGCATTGATATGTGCCGAACCATGATAGTCAACCGGATTTACGCCATTTTCATCCAGAATTGCCGGAATAAAAGCCAGTCGCGCCGAACGCTTGCGTTTGTATTCCACGGCCAGTGGAAATTCAAAACTTTTGGCAGTGTAGGCTAAGCCCATCAAGCGGTAAATCATCGGCTTGGCCAGCAACTCAAAAATATTGAAAGAGGAAATCGGATTACCCGGCAATGCCATCACAAATTTATTTCCCGATCGTCCAAAAACTGTGGGTTTACCAGGCTGTACCGCAATCGTCCTGAACTTGATATCAAACTGCAACTTTTGCAACACTGCAGGAATGAAGTCAAAATCACCCATCGAAATGCCTCCCGAGAGCAAGATCACATCCGACCATGCGTAGGCTTCACGAATCATGCGTTCTGAATCCTCAGCCGTGTCAGGAATGATACCGCCGTAGCGCACTTCACAGCCCATGCGATCAGCCTGATTAACCAACTGTATGCCATTGCTGTTGCGGATTTTGCCTTGTTCGGGTTGTTGCTCGGGTTCAACCAATTCGTCGCCAGTACTAAAAACGGTGACACGTGCTTTCTGATAAACCATTATTTCAGTAGCACCCACAGCAGCCATAACAGCCTGGTGTTGCGGTGCAATCAGGGTATTGGATTGCAGCACAACCTCACCTGATTGGATGTCTTCGGCTTTATAAGCGATATTATTTTTGGTTTTTGGGTTCAGGATTTTGATGCTTCCGTCCGGCAAAAGTTCGGTTTCTTCCACCATCACCACGCAATCAGCACCTTCGGGCAACATGGCACCTGTCATAATTTTTGCGCATTTACCCTCCAAAATGGTCTTTTGCGGAACCTTGCCGGCAGCTATTGTTTCAACGACTTCCAAAGGTTTTTCGAGATCGGCTCTGCGACAGGCAAAACCATCCACGGCAGCTTTATCAAAGGGAGGCATTTGGATATCGCTCGAAACATTTTGAGCCAAAACCCTTCCAAGGCTATCTGCCAGCGGGATTTTTTCCTTGCCAAGACTTGGAATGGCCTTCGTTACTTCATCAAGGGCTTGTTCGAATGTGATCATGAACTTTTTTTTACAAAAGTACATCAAATCCAAAAACCCCGACTTCGTGAATAGGCTTAGGCACGGGGGTGAAAATATTCAAATGATGCTACTGTTTGATGAATCTGCCATACAATACAGCCTGAGAATGTTTCAATCGCAACAGATAAACGCCGGGCTTAAAACCTGAAATATCCAATTCGACTGCTTTTGTGGTTGAGGTCAGTTGGAGCTGCTTTACTAATTTTCCCGACAAAGAAAATACCTCGAGGTTGAGGTGTTTCTCAAATTGTGGTGGTAGTTCAACATACACCTTTTCATTTGCTGGATTTGGGCTTAACTTCAATTCCTGAACATAGTCCAATGATGAGAAACCGGGCAATACCTCAGCCGTTCCATTGAAAAACTCAAGTCCGCCACAATAATTTCCAACTATCAATGCATGTTTTCCTTCCTCATCTGGCGGAAGAACTTCCACTGAGGTTCGCATACCCCGGTCACTTTTTGCTGCCGGAAAACCAAACAATTCCTCAAAACGACCTGAAGCCTGAAACGCACCCTCAAGATTATCGTCGATATCCTCAAAAAGATACAGTTTGCCCTGCTCCGATCCTGTTAACAGCATGGTCTCGTCATCCGCAGTCCGGAAAAACTTTGGGGTGCTATAGCCATCATACGAAAGGTTGAAATCAGTTACATTTACTTCTCCCAGAAAATCCGTCACCCGATTAAAAATAATCCCTATGGTCGTCTCGCTTCCTGCGTAAAAGCTGATCGTTCCATCCTTCTTACCAACGATCAAATCCAAAATACCGTCCCTGTCGAGGTCGAAAAGCTGAGGAGCCGAATAACTGCCAACATCAATCTGCATAAAGCTTTCAGCTGCTTCCCAAAAAATCCCGTTAGCTTGCTGTTGCAGGTAAATAACAGTACCCAACTCATTACCCACCAGCAAATCTGTCAAGCCGTCCCCATTCAGGTCACCAGCAGCAGGATATAATCCACGGAGATTTTTCGAAAACAAATTTCCATAATTGTTATTCTCCAGTTGAAAAACATCCGTATTATCTGTTGAAAACCCTTTAAAATAACTCAGCTGCGATTGTTGTCTTGAGAAAAGCGTGCCACCCACATACCACGAAAACTGATAAGTCCCCCAATTGCCCACCAATAAGTCATTGCTGCCATCTCCATCCAGATCGGCCAGCAAGGGATAAGCTCC
>JAQVGO010000111.1 GCA_028696715.1 Bacteroidales bacterium | reverse complement strand
CCTGTTTGAGGATCAAAATAGCAAAAACCACCTTGTTGAAATCCCAACCAAAGTCCCTTTTCAGGATCCGGCGTCATGGCTGTTACGATAAGGTCGGGAAGATTTGTAAACTGCTTAATAAGCAATGAATCAGCTTGATTATCAATACGAAAAATGCCTGCATCGGTAGCGGCCCAAATGGCATCATCATTGAATTGCAAGCGGTAGATATACTCATTCATGGAATGATTTTCGTGTGTGATTCGGCTAAGTTGCTTGTCCCTTGATAAACGGACAATTCCATCGCCATAAGTTCCAATCCAGAGTGCAGAATCTTTGTCGAAAGTAAGCGTTGATACTGCTGCACTCAGCTTTAGCAGGTGTTCAAATCCGTTTGTTCTGTGCCATAATAGTACATTTCCTGTGTTTAAACCAACAAAAAATCCTGAGTTAGAAAATAGAATTTGCTTTACATCAGTATGTTGCAAGCTGTCGGGCAGGGCAATAAAACTGTAATTGATACCATCAAATTTATATACACCTCCTGTAGAGCCAATATGTAGCAGGCCTTTCTCGTTTTCAACCAGACAAACGATTGATTTGTTGTCCATTGATTGTCCAGGAAAATACGTTTTGGTGTAAATTGTTTCGGCTTGCAAAAGGCCCGACCAAAAAACCAGTAAATATAAAAAACCGAGTATTTTTTTGAAGGACAACATGAATAGATTTTGGCTTTATTGTTGGGTTTGGTGTTTCAACTTTGCTTCAATTTTAATTGCTATCACGGGAGCAATTTTTTTGGAAACCACTTTTGGAATACGGATTTTGTGGTCTTCGAGGGCAATTTCAAAATCAGCATTCACATTCACCTGATTTTTCTCATATTGCAGCCAAACATTGATGATGCGCTCCTGTTTGATACCATGAATATCCAGAATTCCTTTAGCGCGAATTTGCTGTGTAGTTCCTGATATCCAATTTAATCGCTCTATAATTTTAGCTTGAAAAGTAGAACGCGGATACTTTTTGGATTCCATATAATTTTCGTGAAAATGCTCTTGTTGTAATGGACTGTTAAAACCCTCAAAAGTGCGGTTTTCGAGTATGAACAGCACAGCATTATTGGTGGTGTCGAGGGCTCCTTTTAAATACGATGAGCCAGCTTTAATAAGTTCGAGCGGGGCATTGGATTCAAAATCTACCCTCCCGCTTTCAGTTGTGAACACAGAAGTTTTTTGTCCGAAACTGCTTAGCACAACGAATGAAATGAATAAAGTGAGCAAGTATTTCATTCTGTTGGTGGTTTCAAATTTACTTCAATCATCACTGGATTATGATCGCTTATTGCAAAATCAAGGTCGAATGTTTTCAGGTAGAGCAGTTCGACATTGGGCGACAAAATAAAAAAGTCGATTGTGGTTGTTCCGGTAATTCCTTTGCGATAGGCTTCGTGCATTTGCCGGTTGGAAGGCACTTTTGTGTCGTAGGCAAATTTCCAGTCATCCGGAAAAAAATGATCAGGAAAATGAACCGGTGCATGGGTAAAAAGGTGACCTGAATTGTAGGTAAGCCTTTGCATCTCTGGCGGATTCATATTCCAGTCGCCACCTGCAATCACAAAATTTCCAAGCTGGTATTCCAACAGCATCTGATCGCGAATGGCTTGTAGTTCGTGTTGCATTTTTTGCGGATCATCAATAAAGGCTGAGTTGTGCGTGTTAAAAATCACCAGTTCGTTTCCGAGGCTGGTGGCAAACCGGCTTTTGATAAAACAACGATCCAGCAAAAACATCCGATCGGGCCAACCAGCAATCTGAGGGTAAGCAAAACGCACATTATCAATTGATTTGTATGCCGAGAAGCTTAGCATTCCAGCTTCAACTTTTCCCATGGGTTCATACACCGGAACAGGAACAAAGGGTATTTTGTAGTTCACAGCTCGAATCATTTCATGATCGGGAAGCAAAGGTGCCAGTTGTTGTGATTGATCTGTGAAATAAGTTCTTTTAGCATTAAAATCCACTTCTTGCAACAGGAGAAAATCAGCTTTGGAATGCTGCGCAATCCAGCGCGAAATCTGATGCATCCATTCCTGGCTTTGTTCTTTTGTAGCTCTAACTTTTGTGCCTCCATCGTAGAAGAAATCCATTTCTTTTCCAAGACCTCCGTAACCGATATTCCAGCTGACAAAACGCAGGGATTCGCTTCCGGTATGACGCATTATTGCCTGCCCTTCGGTGGTGATTTTCATTTGTGCCGGCGGATTAAAATCATTCATTTGAATGAAAAGTAAAAATACGCCTAAAACGATTATCAGTATCACAAGCAAGAAAGCAAGTGATCTAAAAATCTTCTTCATGAGGTTATTGTTTTTCATCCAGATAGCTTGATCATCTATTGTTGGAAGGGCGAAAATACAATTTTATCTAAATCAGCGCTGTAAAGGTGTTGGCTTAACATTTTTTATGGGAGGGGATATCTGCTTATTGGCCGGAAGGCTTTACTTTCGTTGCTGCATATGAAAGGTTTTTCAAAGGTTCTGATTTTTGCTTTGTTTGTGCTTGCTTTTGTCACAAAAGGCACTGCCCAACAAAGCATGATAGTACGCGGCAAGGTGCTTTCGGCCGACAGTCTGAAACCCGTTTCCAATGTGCATATAATTAGTAAGTTGGCTCGAAGAGGAACAATCACAGACAAATACGGTGAATTTGCTTTCAGGGGCTATGGAGAAGATACATTGTTATTAACCTCTGTTGGATTTTCAAGGAAAATTGTCGGGACACATGACAGTTTGATCAATCAACCGGGCGGCCTGTATATTTTGTTGGAACGCGATACGGTGCAGATGCAAGAAGTGGTGGTGAGGGCATTTTACGACTGGCCAACTTTTAAATATTTGTTTGTGCATATGGAACCTGTAAAAGCTTTTGAAATAGAAGATTTTACTGCAGAGCTTGAAAGCAGTTTGGTCGGAGTTAAGCCTGCTCCGCTCACCATAAAAGGACCTATTCAGGCCTTGTATGATTTATTTAACCATATGGCAAGACTTCAGCGCCGGTTGGAGCGCAATCGCAAGGCCTATAATGAGCAGTTGATTCGTGAAGGACGCATTCAGGATACGATTCCTGAAATTCCGGAGCATCGGAGAGATTAGTTTTCGTTGCCTGGCTGATTTAGTTCTATTTTCTTTGGGTTTGCCGCGATGGTTTTTTGCAATACCTGATTACAGGGAACAGAAAGCAGCTCTCCTTCGGCAGTTCTGATGTACATAAAAAACAACGTAATGTTTTCAACAATTCCTTCTATCGGCAAGTCTTTGTCAACGATTTTTATCCAACCGCCAATATGAATCGGATGATTAAAAAACAGAATCAGGCTGGCAGTGATATTGGACAGGATAGACCATTGGGCAATAAAACCCACCGCCAGCAAGGTGAGTGTTGAAGTAAGAAACAGAAATAATTGTTGCGGATCAACACCCCAAATGGCTATCAAACCAACTATTGCCAATATAAAAATGAAAAGGTGAACGATCTTGTAAATGATCTTTTTGCGTTCGAGGGCAAAATGAACCCGTTTATCGATGCGCTTTAATACAGCGCGGAAAATCATATTTCCAAGAAACAATAAAAGGAACAAAATAATAGTTCCAAGTATTTGAAAGTGAAGGGTATTCATGTATATTTAGGTTTGTATTAACTATTATATTTTCACATTTATTCTTTTTCAGCGGCACGTTCAAGTGCTTTTAAATGGTATCTTTCATTTTGTAATCATTTGTCGTAATGATATTTACAGCTGTATATGAGCAATTCGTTTTCAAAAACCTGATAAACAAGCCTGTGTTCGTGATCAATACGACGCGACCAAAAACCTGTTAATTCGTATTTTAATGGCTCTGGGTTTCCAAGTCCCTGATAAGGAGTTCGTCGTATTTCTTTAATCAATTGATTGATTTTCTTTAATATGTTTTTGTCTTCTTTTTGCCACGAAATATAGTCTTCCCAGGAGTTTTTCGAAAAAGTGATTCTCATCAAAAGTAGAATTTTAAACCGTGCTTTATTCTTCAATTAATTCATGTTTCACTGTTTGATTGCTCCTCATTTGTCTGATCGATTCAAAAAGTCTGTCAGCATTCGCTTTGGAGCGTAACAAGTGTATGGTTTCCATGATGGAGTTATATTCATCCAAAGAAATCAATACTGTTCCTTTTCCTGTTTTTCTTTTGATTATAAGGGTTTCGTTATTGTTTTCAACTTCATCAAGATACTTTTTGAGCTCGCTTCTGAATTCTGTGAAATTTGCCGCTATCATTTTTTTTAGTTTAAAAAAGTTATTAATTCAGTACAAAAATAAGTACTTAATTAAGAATGTACAATTTATTTCAGTTTTTTTTGAAAGGAGTTATCAGCCAGAAAAATTAATATTTAGCTCACCGCACAAGCTGCCGTTGCCACACTGATTTTTATGCCAGGGATAGTGTGTAGCACAACTCCACAGGCTTCTAAAGTGCTGCCTGTCGTTATCACGTCATCGAGGAGTAACACGTGTTTTCCTTCCAGTTTTTCTGAGTTTTTCAGGGCAAAGATTTGTTTCACATTTTCCCAGCGAGCCTGCCGCGATTTTCTGGTTTGTGTGCTGGTAGCCACCGTTCTGTATAATACATCAGCTGACAGCGGTACCTGAAATGTTCGATTTATTCCTTGAGCAATCACTTCACTTTGGTTATAGCCGCGCTGGTGCTGTCTTTTGGGATGAAGCGGAACGGGAATCAGGTAGTCAACCGATTGGAAAAGAGGTGCCTCGCGCAGACTTTCTCCCATTTGCTCGCCCAGAAAGTAACCGGCTTCTTTGTTACTTTTGTACTTCAACTCATGAATCAGGTGCTGCACCTTACCTTGTTTGCTGAAGAAAAAAGTGGCTGACACAGCCTCAAAAGGAATTCTTCCCCAAAAAATACGTGCCAGCGGATTATCGGCAATTTGCTCATAACCGGTTTTTGGCAGGGTATGTAAGCAGGTTAAACAAACCGTTTTTTCGTGGCGCATCAGGCCTGTTCCACAGGCAGCACAGACTTCCGGATAGAAGAGCGACAGAAAACCGTCAAAAAAGGATGCTATTTTCATGACACGATCAATCGTTAGTTGCCTCTAATTGGGATGCATAAAAATAGCCAAAAATTCCTGTACTTTTGTGCAAACACAAAAAAAATTTTATCACATTAGAGCGTATAAAACAGACAAGCAGTTACATAGAAAAACCTACATTTGCAGTTTTAGTAAATATTTTTATTTTTTGTCTATATCAAGAAGCCATGCAAAAACATTGATATGCCTAATGCCATTTTTGTCTTGAGTGAAAGAGTCAGTTGTTAGTAAAAATTTTGGGTAGTTGTCTTTAATTTTTTCCAGTGCTCCAAACTCTCTGGTTTTTGTGTTTTCATTAGACAATTGCCAGGCAACTTGATAATAGGATAGTTCACCAGAAGTATTTTTACAAACAAAATCAACTTCTGTATTACGTGCTGTGCCAGTCCATACTTTATTATTTCTGCGAATAAGTTCCAGATAAACAATGTTTTCCAGCATATGACCTCTATCAGTTAATCGATCCTTACCAACTAAAACATTTAGTAATCCAAGATCTATCAGATAGAATTTTTCCTGTGTTGCCAGTTGTTTTTTGCCTTTAAGATCGAAGCGGTTTATTTTATAAAACACGAAACTTGTAACAAGATAGTCCAGGTATTTTTCTACTGTGGCATGATGGATTTTTTGCCCGTCTTGCAACAATGTTTTTGAAATATTAGATGGAGAAAGTGGACTCCCAATATGTGAAGCCATAAACTTTACAATATTCGTGAAGGCACGTTTATCTTGAATTTGATGCCGTTGGGTAATGTCTTTTTCAATTATTGTATTGTAAATGGCTTTCAGATAATCATAGATCTTATCAAAACCGATTTGACGAAGTGCTACACCTTTTGGAAGAGATGTTTCATTTACGTAGTCAAAAAATAAGGTTTCAAAATTCAGGTATTTGTTGCTGGTGTCTATTTGTCGAGCTACCAGATATTCTCTAAAAGAAAAGGGCAATATTGAAATCTCAACATAACGGCCGCTTAATAAGGTAGCTAACTCACTACTAAGTAAAAACGCATTTGAACCAGTTATATATAAATCTGTATTTTCGGTGACATAAAGGCCATCGACTAATTTTTCAAAAAGAGGGATGTTTTGAACCTCATCCAAAAAAATGTAGTTGATCGTATTACTGACCATTTTTTGTTTAATGCTATAGTATATATCGTTCCAACTTTTGTTCAGATAATTTTCGGGTAGCTCAAAATTGTAAAACTGTATCTGTTGATCGTTTATTCCTTGTTGGACTAATTCCTTTTTGTAGATTTCTAACAAAGTACTTTTCCCAGACCTGCGAAAACCACTTATAACTTTTATAAGGTCTTTATCCTTGTATGCCAATAAATTGTCTATATATTCTTTGCGATTAATATATTGCTTCATGTATCAAAAGTACAAATTAAATTATCAAAACTTGCAAATATTACAAGTTTTGATAACACAAAAAATTACTTTCTTACAAAAGAGATTTAGTTCTTGTTTTATTAACATGATTTAGGAATTTACTCCATAGCCAACTTGTTAAAAACAAAAAGTATCAATAAGTGATAACAGCGTTATTCGTATTATGACTAGGTGGCCTATTTTTAAAGCCGAATGGTAGCCAAAAATTCCTGTACTTCCTGTACTTTTGTACAAACACAAAAAAAATAAACTACTTGCAAGCTAACAATTCAGAAATTCCATTACTCAGCGTTAGAAACCTAACCGTTAAGTTTCGTTCGGAAAAGGACTGGAAAGCTGTTGTTCATGGAATTGATTTTGAAGTATTTCGCGGCAAAACACTAGGAATCGTTGGAGAATCGGGTAGTGGTAAGTCGGTGAGTTTGCTGGCTTTGATGGGCTTGCTCGATGAAAGGAATTCAAAGGTCTCTGCCTCAGCATATTCCTTTAAGGAACTTGATTTGGCTGGTTTTTCCGAGTCTGATTTACGTCCGCTACGGGGCAAACGGATGGCTATGATTTTTCAGGAACCAATGAGTTCACTCAATCCGGTTCAGCGTTGTGGCAGGCAGGTGGAAGAAGCTTTACGCATTCACCAGAGAATGAGTAAAACTGAAGCCAAAAAGCGTGTGCTTGCATTATTTGAGCAAGTGAAGCTTCCGCGTCCCGAAGCCATGTATCGTGCTTATCCTCATCAGCTTTCGGGCGGACAAAAGCAGCGCGTGATGATTGCCATGGCACTGAGCTGCCATCCTGATTTGCTGATCGCTGACGAACCTACCACAGCACTGGATGTGACTGTTCAGCAGGAAATTTTGGTTTTATTAAAGGATTTACAGCAACAATACGGCATGGGCATGATTTTTATCACCCACGATTTGGGTGTGATAGCTAATATAGCGGATGAACTTGCCGTGATGTATCAGGGAAAAATTGTAGAAAACGGAGCTGTTCAGACCATTCTTCATAACCCGCAACATCCTTATACCAAAGGACTTTTGGCCTGTCGCCCGCCGCTGGATTACCGTTTGGAGCGCATTCCAGTAATCAGTGAATTTCTCCTGGGAAAATGGCCCGGAGGAGCAGATCAGATCAAAGCAGAACTGCTGATACCAGAAACATTTAGGAAGCAGAATCATGAATTGCTTTATCAGCGGAATTTTATACTGGAAGCGAAAAATATCAACACCTGGTTTCCTTTGCGTAAAGGCATTTTAAACAGAACCTATGATCAGGTGAAAGCCGTTGATCAGGTAAGTTTTGAGGTGTATCCGGGCGAAACGCTTGGTTTGGTAGGCGAATCGGGTTGTGGAAAAACTACTTTAGGACGAACGCTTCTCCGGCTTCAGGAGCCCACTTCGGGTACGATACTGTTCAAAGGAAAACCCATTACCGGACTCAGTGAGAGCACCATGCGAAATATGCGCAAGCAGATTCAAATAATTTTTCAGGATCCATATTCATCACTTAACCCACGTATGAGTATAGGAAATGCGCTTGCAGAACCCATGCGAGTGCATGGTTTGGCACGTTCTGCACGCGAAGCACGGCAAAAAGTGAATCAGTTGCTTGAAGAAGTGGGCTTGCTGCCCGAACATTATGATCGCTATCCTCATGAGTTTTCGGGCGGACAGCGGCAGCGCATCAGCATTGCCCGTGCTTTGGCTGTTGAGCCGGAGCTGATTATTTGCGACGAGTCAGTATCGGCACTCGATGTTTCGGTGCAGGCGCAGGTGCTCAATTTGCTCAA
>JAQVGO010000110.1 GCA_028696715.1 Bacteroidales bacterium | reverse complement strand
ATGTAGGTGCCAGAAGGCAAATGATCTGCTGCTATCCAGTTACATTAATGAAATCCCCACCCTGTTTATATGATCAATTAATGCACTTTCTGTTATACGATCGTAAATTATTAAGTCAAACTTATAGGGAAGCAATAATTCTTCCAGGGCATTTGAGAGATCCAGCATATCATTGAGCATAATATTATCTCCTTTTAACGCAATATCTATATCCGAACCATTAGAATAAGTCCCTTTAGCTCGTGATCCAAACAATACTGCATCTTCAATTTTTGGAAAGCTTTTGATAACCTTTTTAATGCTTTCTAAATCGTTGATGCTCAGTCCAATACTCAAATCATTATGCATCAAATAATGAATTTTTGGAATTTAATTTTTCTTTTTCTAACAGAATGACTATGTTTTGCAACAGATAAAAATATTCATTTCGTATTCCTTCAATTAATGCAGCTGCTGTTTCTTCATCGTAGGTATGACTTGCAAGATTCCTGCTTTGATGCATTCTCATCCAGCCCTTGCCATCGCTGATATAACCATCCTGAAAACTTTGTTCAATAACCGGTTTAGGGCCAGCTATCCGGCTATATCCCTTGTCTCGTAATAGATCCTGAAGTGTTTTCCAACTCAATTCATAAGTGTGTTCAAAAGCTTTGATCAGACCCTGCTGCTCCATTTCATTCAACTCTTTATGCTCAATAAACTTTGATAGTTGATTGAATGCCTTCTTAAAATTCATGAATCGTTGTTGCCAGCGTATATCTTTATTCATCTTGGAGTTTTAGCTAAGATTTGAGTAGGTAAAGTTACTATTTTCCTGAGATTTACGCTTTATTTGCTAAGTAAAAAACAACTATTTTTTTTGACTAAAAACTTTTAAAAAGCTTATTGCAAAAACTCAACAATTGCATCCGATATTTCAAGCCGAAAAACAGTTATTTTTGGCATTAACCATCACTTCCGTTCCCAACCTGTGCCCTCTTTTCCGTCTTTAAGTACAATTTGAAGGGTCGCCAATTTGTCGCGAATCAAATCGCTGGTGGCATAGTCCTTTCGTTGGCGGGCATCCTGGCGTAGCTGAATAATGGTATTCATCAGGCCATCAAGCAATTGATCGTCCTGATTGGCACTTTCGGCCTGCAGTCCCAAAATATCAAATACAAAAACATCAAAAAGTTCCTGTAGCAATTTTAATTCTGCAGGATTGATCTGTGTATGACCGTCTTTCACACTATTAACAATACGCACTGCATCAAACAATTTAGCAATGACGATAGGGCTGTTCAAATCGTCATTCATTGCTGCATAACAGTCCTGACGGATAGCTGCTACATTTAGGTTGGGAGCTGACTTTTCTGCTTTGAGCTGCTTGACATCGGAAGCTGCAAGCATAAGGCGTTTCAGGCCTTTCTCAGCTGCCTGAAGTGCTTCATTCGAGAAGTCGAGGGTGCTGCGGTAATGCGCCTGCAGCACAAAAAACCTGATTGTCATCGGACTGTAGGCCTGGGCAAGTGATTCATGTTTTCCGCTGAAGAAATCATCCAACGAAAGCGCATTGCCCAGCGACTTGCCCATCTTTTGCCCGTCGATGGTGATCATATTGTTGTGCATCCAGTAGCGCACGGGTGATTTGCCGTTGGCGATGGTTGACTGTGCAATCTCCGATTCGTGATGTGGGAAAAGCAGGTCCATGCCACCGCCGTGAATATCGAACTGATCGCCCAGGTATTTGCAGCCCATGGCCGAGCATTCCATATGCCATCCCGGAAAACCATTGCTCCAGGGCGAAGGCCAACGCATGATATGAGCCGGCTCGGCTTTTTTCCAGATGGCAAAATCAGCACTGTTACGTTTTTCTGTTTGTCCGGCAAGCTCGCGGGTGTTGCTCATCAGCTCATCAAGTTTGCGCCCCGACAACACGCCATAGTGATGATTTTTGCTGTATTTCTCCACATCAAAATACACCGATCCCCCTGCTTCGTAAGCATAGCCTTTACCGAGTATCTTTTTCACCATCTCGATCTGTTCGATAATATGCCCCGAAGCATGTGGCTCAATTGATGGCCTCAAAACATTGAGCTGATCCATATTGTGGTGATAACGAACGGTATAGTATTGCACTATCTCCATAGGCTCCAGTTCTTCAACCCTGGCTTTTATTGCGATCTTGTCTTCGCCTTCATCGGCATCATTTTCCAGGTGACCCACATCCGTAATGTTGCGCACATAACGCACTTTGTAGCCCAGATGTGTGAGGTAGCGAAACAGCAAATCAAAAGTGATTGCCGGACGGGCATGACCCAGATGTGCATCGCCATAAACGGTTGGTCCGCACACATACATGCCCACATGAGGAGGATTGATGGGTTCGAATAATTCCTTCGTACGACTTAAACTATTGGTAATGTATAACTTGCTGCTGACATCTTCACTCATGGCAAACTTGAATTTAAGGCCACAAAGTAACGAAAATTTATGCATTTCCCATCCAAAGACTCCGGCCAAAAGTATAAACCCTTCCCTTTTGTAAGAAATAATAAATCAAATGGTTAAGAGTGACAAAAATCCCATAATCAGCTGTATATCAGTCAATATCCGATACAATTTTATCTTGGGTGGTTCTTAAGCCATAGAAAACGGTTCAGCTATAATGTTTTTTTATTTGATGGTTTTTTAAACCTAAGCAAACACCAAAACAAAACGATAACCTCTGCAGTGTGCAAAGATTATCGTTTGTGCATTTAATTTTGGAGCCAAGTGAGTGAGGCCATGCAGTAGTCTGCCATTAGCCATACACTTCGAATTTGTGATCAGACCATTTAAGTAAATGCCAACTTTGATCTACAACAGCCCCTTAGCATGTTTTTCTCCAATTACCTTCAGCATATCTTCGGTCATGGCAGCAAGGTTCCATTTCGGGTTCCAGCCCCATTCCTCGCGGGCAGCACTGTCGTCCATATTATTGGGCCATGAATTGGCAATGGCCTGCTTCCCTGGATCAACATCATAAACCATCTCAAAACCGGGGATATGTTTTTTAATCTCCGCAGCAATAATTTCCGGATCGAAACTCATAGCAGTGATGTTGAATGAGTTACGGTGTTTCAGTTTAGTCGGGTCAGCTTCCATCAGATCAATGGCAGCTTCAATAGCATCGGGCATATACATCATATCGAGGAAAGTGCCGGCACCAAGCGGACAGGTGAACTTACCGGTTTTGATGGCATCGTAATAAATTTCAACGGCATAGTCGGTAGTGCCTCCACCGGGAAGGGTTACGTTCGAAATAATTCCAGGATAGCGCACCGAGCGGGTGTCAACACCAAAACGTTTGAAATAGTAATCACTGAGTAACTCACCAGCTACTTTAGACACACCATACATGGTTTGCGGACGCATGATAGTATCCTGGGGAGTATTGTCCAGGGGAGTGCCACCACCAAATGCGCCAATGGAGCTGGGCGTGGAAACGGCACAACCAAATTCGCGACCCACTTCGAGGCAGTTCATCAATCCACCAATACCAATATTCCAGGCAAGTTGAGGTTTGGTCTCAGCTACAACCGAAAGAATAGCGGCAAGATTATAAATGGTGTCAATTTTGTATTTTTTCACCACATCAGCAATCTGCTGGGCGTTGGTGGCATCAACCACTTCTGCTGGACCTGACTCGAGTAGTTCGCCAGTGGGTTTAGTTGATCGAAATCCGGCAACCACATTGCTGTTGCCATATCTTTTGCGCAATTCAAGGGTGAGTTCCGAACCAATTTGACCTACAGAACCAATAACTAAAATATTTTTCATAGACGTTTTATTATTTCTTTCTATTTGTGAAAGGATTAACAATGAATGGGCAAAAGTACAATATTCTTGAAAATAACGAACTAAAAATGAACTCCAAAAAGGTAAAAAAGTGTATGCATGGAGCGGATAATAAAAGTCGTTCGGAAACGACCAATCCTGATACCCTGTGTAATCTACAAACTGAGTATTCCTGTCATGATTTTGGAAAGAATCTACGTAAATGTGAAACTAGAATTTTTGCCCGGGCCAGCAAATATGTCTATGAAATCAGCATTCTAAGTCAAACATATTAAAAGTGAAAGGATGTTAATCTGAAATCAACAGCCTCTTACCTTTAACAAGAACTGTTATACTTCGAAACAGTTGGTCAAAAAAAAAGGAATGGATTTCTAATCATCAAAACTATACCCGTGTTTTTTTAAACCAGCATACCAGAAAAAAATCATCTTATTTATGATTTCATAAAAGTCTGTGAATTAGCTTTTAAAACCATTTCATATCCCTAACTTCAGGTATTTTGAACTAATAAAGGATAAAAAGGTCTTTTTATATAATATTTCCTGTATCTTTGCCACCGTAAACTTAAAAATACATTTACCATGCAAAACATTGAAAATTTAACAATAGCAGAAATTGTAGCACAGGATTACCGGACATCGGATGTGTTTCGCAAACACAGAATCGACTTTTGCTGCGGTGGAAAAATCAGCCTGCTCGATGCAAAACAACAATACGGTATTGAACCTGAAACACTCGTCAAAGAAATCACTGAAGTTTTAAGTTCAAACACAGGTGCCGCTCATGCTTATAATGAATGGGATCTGGACTTCTTGGCAGATTTCATCGAACGTACACACCATCAATTTGTAAAGCAGGAAATACCTGTACTAGAAGCTTATCTGAGCAAAATTGCAGATGTTCACGGAGTCAATCATCCTGAACTTCACGATGTTAAAAGGCTTTTTCTGGCATCAGCTGAAGCACTCACAACACATCTTGAAGAAGAGGAAAAAGTACTTTTTCCAATGATCAGACAATTGGTAAAAGCCTCAAAACAAGGAAATTCAACACAGGATTTTCAAGAAGAGGTATTAGCACATTCCGTCAGCAAACTCATCGGCGAGCACGAAACTGAAGGCGATCGTTTCAAGGAAATTGCACAACTCACCTCGCAATACAGCATTCCCGAAGATGCCTGCAACACCTATATGGTAGCCATTTCGAAGCTTGCAGCTTTTGAGCAGGATTTGCATCAGCATATTCATCTCGAAAATAATATCCTGTTTCCGAAGGCTATTGCCATGGAATCCTTAATTTTGCAATAACACAATCCTATGTTTTCAAAAGCTTGTAAATACGCCATCAGAGCATTGATCTATCTGGCCAGTCGCTCCGAAGAACCTGAAAAAACAGGCCTTCGTGAGATCGCTGCCGAAATTGATTCACCAGAGGCCTTTACAGCTAAAATCATGCAGATTCTCAGCAAACAAAATCTGGTAAAATCAGCAAAAGGACCGCATGGTGGCTTTTATATTGATCCACAAACTCCTGAAATCAAGCTGATAGAGGTAGTAAAAGCCATTGACGGAACACATAGTATTCATGGTTGCGGCCTCGGACTGAAGTCCTGTTCCGAAACGGAGCCCTGTCCTATTCATCACGAGTTTTCGGCAATACGGAACGGCCTTGCCAGGCTGCTCAACGAGCAAACCATACAACAACTGGCCAGAGAAATGATGGAAGGGAAATCTGTACTCAAACATCAGTTAAATTAAATATTTTTTCTCCTAATAAAGGATAATTAGGTCTCTATTACTAAATTGATAACCCTATGAAAACCAAAAACTTTTTAAATATTATTTTCATTTTACTGCTGGTTTCCATAATCAGCTGTAACCAAAAGTCGGAACGAACCATTGTAGATCCTGATGAAGAAGTAAAAGGTGTAGTTCATGCCGAGCTCACTGATGCTCCCTTGGTTCCGCCACGTATTCCAAATAAAAGCAATACCAAAGTCATTGTAAACCTCGAAATCATCGAAAAGGAAATGCGGCTGGCTGATGGTGTGGATTATACCTTCTGGACTTTTGGTGGAAGTGTTCCGGGCAAATTCATTCGCGTAAGGCAAGGCGATTTGGTTGAGTTTCACTTACACAATCATCCTGATAATCTTTTGCCTCATAACATTGATTTACACGCCGTTACCGGTCCTGGCGGGGGTGCAGAAGCTTCGCTTATTGCTCCCGGAAAAAGCGCACAGTTCAGCTTTCGCGCCCTCAATCAGGGACTTTATGTCTATCATTGTGCCACAGCACCTGTGGGTATGCATATTGCCAATGGCATGTATGGATTAATCCTTGTTGAACCGCTTGAGGGCCTGCCGCCGGTTGATCACGAATTTTATGTGATGCAAAGTGAGTTTTACACTTCGGGCAATTATGGCGACAGAGGTCATCAGGATTTCGACATGCAAAAAGCCTTTGACGAGCGCCCGGATTATGTGGTGATGAATGGTTCTGTTGGCGCAAACACAGGCGAAAATGCCATGATGGTGCAAGTGGGCGAAACGGTTCGGCTGTTTTTAGGCAATGGCGGACCCAATCTGGTTTCTTCCTTTCATGCCATCGGAGAGATTTTCGACAAAGTTTATGTAGAAGGAGGCACACTGATTAATCATGATGTTCAAACCACCCTGATTCCGGCTGGCGGCTCGGCCATAGTAGAATTCAAATGTGAAGTTCCAGGTACGCTTCATTTGGTAGATCACAGTATTTTCAGGGCTTTCAACAAAGGCGCCATTGCGCAGATAAAAGTGGTTGGCGACGAAAATCATCAGGTGTTTACCGGCTTGGAAAAAGAGGAAGTTTACCTGCCCGAAGGAACGGCTATTCAAAAAATCAGTAAAAAAACCGAACCTT
Organism: Bacteroidales bacterium; assembly: GCA_028696715.1. Classification (GTDB taxonomy): domain Bacteria; phylum Bacteroidota; class Bacteroidia; order Bacteroidales; family F082; genus UBA5536. The sequence goes on along the minus strand of JAQVGO010000110.1, from coordinate 1,757 downwards.
CAGATGCTGTTATGATCGAGCTTAGCCATGAAGAACGCATGGAAGCAGGCGAAAAATTGTACAAACAAAACTGCCTGGCCTGTCATATGGATCACGGAAAAGGTATCCCCGGAACTTTCCCTCCGCTTGTTAATTCCGACTTTTTGCAGGCGCGTGCGGATAAAGGAATTGGTATTGTACTGGAAGGTCTGCAGGGCGAAATCACTGTTAATGGCGAAAAATACAACAATATCATGCCGGCGGTTTCGCTTTCTGATGATCAGGTAGCCAGCATCTTAACTTATATCCACAACAACTTTGACAATGGTGGCGGATTGGTCAAAGCCGCTGATGTGAAAGCCTGGAGAGAACAAAAATAAAATGCAAAATTTCAAAGTCATATTACTTATTTGCAGTCTGTTGACGGGTTTGAACCTTCCGGCACAGGAAAACATGAAACGTATTCCGGCCGGAAGCTACAAACCCTTCATCAAAGGCTTAACGGAAAAGGTAGCTGTGGAGGCCTTTTTGCTGGACACTGTTCAGGTTACCAATCAGGATTTTCTGGAATTTGTAAAAGCTAATGAACAATGGTCGCCCGACAAAATAAAGGCCCTTTTTGCTGATTCAGCTTACCTGATTCACTGGCCCAAAAACGATTGGCAAAACGAAAGCAAAACAGCAAATCAGGAGCCTGTTGTGAATGTTTCGTGGTTTGCAGCAAATGCCTACTGCAAATGGAAAAACAAACGGCTGCCGAGCTTGCACGAATGGGAATTTGCGGCCCTGGCTTTACCCATGAATAGCCTTGACAGCAATGAGTTAACACAAATTAATCATAGTTGGTACAGCCGCAAAAACTCCACCCGACAACCGATTGGAAGCGTCTATGAAAATCAATACGGGATTTGGGATATGTTTGGTCTGGTATGGGAATGGGTTTACGATTTCAATAGCGTTGTTAGCAGCAACGACTCGCGTAATAAAGAAGAAATTGCTTCAGGATTTTTCTGCGGAAGCGCATCCTTAAACGCCAGTGATGCAAGCGATTATGTTTCGTTTATTCGCTACTCCTACCGCGGAAGTCTCAAAGGAAATTATACCACCCGCAAACTTGGATTTCGGTGTGCCAAATCAATTGAAGAAAATTAAAAATGTATTCTCATGAAAACAGTTATTTCAGTTTTAACAGCTTTGATGCTGATCAGCTTTTCAGCACAGGCACAGCAAGGAAAATGTTGTAGCCCTTCATCCACCCCAACAAAAGAAAAAACGGTTCAGTTACCTGAAACATCCATTTATCAGCTTGATCACCAATGGGAAAACCAATCTGGAAAAAGCATTCAGCTAGCTGATTTGCAGGGAAATCCAGTTATACTCACCATGATTTTTACGCATTGCGAATATGCGTGTCCGATGATGGTGAATGATCTGAAACAAATTGAAAGTCAATTCACTGATAAACACAGCAAGACAAAATTTGTGCTGATCAGTTTTGATCACGAACGCGACACACCCGAAAGACTCCGCGATTATGCGAGTGTTCAGGGTTTGGGCGAAAACTGGCTTCTGCTACATGGTAATGCTGAACAAATTAAAGAAATTTCGCTGGTTTTGGATATCAGCTACGAACAACTCGAAAATGGTGCTTTTGCTCATGCCAACAAAAAATTTGTATTGGATCAAAATGGCATCATTCTTTTTGAACAGGAAGGCCTCCAAACCAAGGCTGATCCTGTGCTGAAAGCACTTAACAAACTGCTGTAAAATGGCTGATT
>JAQVGO010000109.1 GCA_028696715.1 Bacteroidales bacterium | reverse complement strand
AAACCAAAGCAGAATCATAGTTCATTGTGGCCCAAAAGTAATTGGCCTTCAAATTGTTGAAGATATATCTCACATAGGAAACATCATGACTTCCAGCATATTGCTCCAGCGAATCCATCCAGGGCAACACCGTATCAGGATTGACAAAAAGAGATTCTTTGATGGGTTCAACCCATTTGGCAATGGCCATTGAATCAGACTCGTACGAAGTGATATTGTTTGCGTTTAGTGAAACGGAAGAGCTAAATAAACCTAAAAATAAAATGAGTACAAGAGGGCCGGTAACAACCAAATGCTTCATATGATGCCGATTGAATAAATGTTTAAGCTTTGATGCAAAATAATCTATGCGAAGGTATCATAAAAAATGGATTCGCACATTCTCATTTAAAGCAGTAAGATGAGCCATCAAATTGTCTGAAGTTTTGAAAATCACAAGATGATCCTCCAGGCAGGCAGTAGTTTTTGGTGACACACAAATGATTATAAGCCGTTAAAAGGAGGTGTCCTGATCTGTAAACTTTTTTCAAAATGCATTTGTCATTTATCATAAAAATACTACTTTTGCACCTCAAAATTATGGCGAGATAGCTCAGATGGTTAGAGCGTCGGATTCATAACCCGGAGGTCCCGAGTTCAACTCTCGGTCTCGCTACAAACAAAGTCTGTCGAAGTTTACGGCAGACTTTTTTTTCGTTATTTTGCAGGCCTAAATCTTATGATGAAAAAGCTCCTGCTCTTAGGTGTTGTATCTTTATCCTGTCGGCTTTTTGCTCAGGTTCAGGATTTTATCCCAACGGATTATGCACAAACTGCCACTATACGCACCACAAAAGGTGTGGCACCTCTTCAGGCAGTCGATCAAAACCTGCATAGCTTTTGGGAATCCGAAGCTCCCCTGCCCGAGAATTATATTTACAAGCGTGAATTAAATGCTTTTCACCCCAAAGCCTATCCCAGGATACTGCGCGAAAATGCCGCCTTTGCCGATACCGATCTGAACACAGCCGTCACCTTCAACAAGAAAAATCAGGATGCTGTTTATGGCCAAAGTTTTAAGCTGTTGCAAGCTGTTGAATCACACCGCCTGAGCATCAAGACCGGAAATAATGAGGCCGTAAGAATCACAATAACCTACACTGACGAAAGCATTTTTATGGCAAATATTCTGCCTGAAAATCAATACAGTCTGGTCGCTGTTTTTCCAGAAATAAACAAGCTTGTCAAACAGATTTCAATAGAGAGCTCTGCTCCATTTCAACTTTTCGAGATCGCCTGTTTAAGTAAAAAACCATTTGTAGATTATACACTCGAACTCGAAAAACCGGTTTCCATCGGTCAGATTTACAGCCGACATTTTAATGGAGAAATGATTGACGAAATTCAGTTTCTGAGCTCGGCTGACGGCAACAGATGGACGACTCTTGGCACGGCAAATCCTGAAGCCATCGGCTTAGTTCCTTTAGTGGTTCAAAACGAGAATCTAACTAAATACTTCAAAGTAAGGTTTTTAACAGAAAACAAAGATTATGCGAAGGCAAGCCTTTGGGAACTCAAATTATTCGACAAAGCTGGTCCTTTCGGAAAGAAAACCAGCTTTAAGCCCTCACCCCAGCCTTTGATCAACCGCATCGGATTGAATATGGTTTGGGGCTGGGGACAGCATTCCTACAGCGATGAGCTAAATACCAATGCCGGATGGAGACAGTTTCAATCTGTTTTCAAAAAGCTGCGGCTTTATCATTTTCTGTATTGGGACATTCCTAAGCCAGGGGTTTCAGCAGCTTACGAAAATATGAAACAGGCCGGAACCGCTGCCACTTGGTGGCTCAATTGGGATCGGGAGTATGATTTCCTGAACGAAAAAGGTTTTGATATTTTAGCCACCTTGCTTTTTAAAAACAATACTTTTCCTGATTCCACCTGGCCCAATCCGTCACAGAACGCTTATGCCATTGGCTATGATTTCGCCTTGCATTTTGGAAGGAATAAAACTGTTGAAGCAGTTGAGGCCGGCAACGAGCCCTGGGATTACCCGCCAGAGTTTTATAGGCAAATCTGCGTAGGTATGCTGAAAGGTTTTGAAGACGCAAACAACGCAACGAGACGTTTGCCGGCAGCTTTTCAAGCTACTTTTCCTGCAGGATCGTTCAACGACCACACCAATTTCGTGGCTGATTTTCTTGATCCATCCGTTTTCGGAAAATTACACGCCTTGAATACTCACCTATATGCTTATGCCAACAACAGCATTGGCGAGCTGATCGCAGTGGCCCCGGAAGATCCCCGCGCCGAATTGAATGGAATCAGAAATATGATCCGCTTCCGTAATGAATATGCTCCGGAGGCGGAGATTTGGGTTACCGAATTTGGTTACGACAGCGAGGGCGGCGGTGAGGCTTGCACCCACAGCAATTGCATCAGCGAACAGAAACAGGCAGCATGGGGCATCCGGGCTGCACTGAAACTTTTGAAAGAGGGAGCAGATCGGGTTTACTGGTACTTTTATGCCAACGAAGATACCGATTCCTACCTGCATAGCCGCAGCGGACTTACAGCATCTGCCAATCATAATTTTGCTCCAAAAGCTTCTTATTATGCCATTAAAAAACTTATGAAAGTCCTTGGGAATTCAATGCTGACAGAAGTAGTGGATGAATCTGACAGTCATAGCATTTACAATTTTAAGGATGTTTTAACAGGGCAGAATTATCTGGTTGCCTGGCTGCATCACGGCCAGAACCCTGAAAATGAAATGACCGTGAAACATGAGCGATTTCTGTTTGCAAGCCAATGCATGGTGATGAATGGTAGTTCAGAATCTGAATGGAAAACTATCACAGCCGGGACAGATCAGCAATTATCAGGATATCCAACAATTTTCAAAGTCAATCAATAGCAGTTAATCGAATTTTGGTAATTTTAAGCCTTCTAAACAGTATATGATCATGCAAAAAATCTTTCACCTTAGCATCCTATTTCTTCTGATCACCCTGATCAGTGCCTGCGATATGCAGATGAATCCTGAACAGCAGGAAATTAAAGTGCCTATTGGTCCGCAAACGCTTCAGCTTGAATCGGATATCATGACTCCGGAAGTGCTCTGGTCGTTCGGACGTATTGGCGAAATGGATCTTTCGCCCGACAAAACGAGATTGGTTTATAGCCTCACTTACTACAGTATTGAGCAAAACAAAGGCAACACAGAGCTTTACTTGCTCGACATCGGTAGTGGCGAAACAGCGCAGCTCACACATACCTCAGGAGGTGAATACAATCCGCGCTGGAGGCCCGATGGAAAGAAAATTGGTTTTCTTTCGGCCAAGAGCGGCAAGATGCAGCTTTGGGAGATGAATGTTGATGGCAGCGGCAGAGCTCAAATAAGCTTTATCGAAAACGGCATCACTGGTTTTGAATATGCGCCTGATCAATCGAAAATACTTTTCACTTCCGAAGTAAAACTTAAACAGTCAACACAAGATATTTACCCTGATTTGCCTTTGACCACAGGACGCATCAACAACGATCTGATGTATCGTCACTGGGACCAGTGGGTGGATACCTACAGCCATGTTTTTGTTGCAGATTATTCTGGTTCTTACATCAGCAATCCGATGGATCTGATGCCTGACGAAGCCTGGGAAACTCCCCTCCGACCCTTTGGCGGAATGGAACAGATCCGATGGGCACCCGATTCAAAGGCTGTCGTTTATTGCTCCAGAAAAAAGGAAGGAAAAGCCTACAGCCTTTCGACCAATGCCGACATCTATCAGTATAGTTTTGAAACCAATGCCACCACCAACCTCACCGATGGTATGACGGGATACGACCTGGCACCGGTATTTTCGCCCGACGGAAACTTCCTGGCCTGGGAAAGCATGGAACGCGATGGCTATGAGGCTGATAAAATTCGTTTGATGGTCAAAGACCTGAAAAACGGAAACATCACCGAATATACAAGCGAATTTGACCAAAATGTGCATGGACTGCAATGGTCAGATGATGGCTCAAAGATCTATTTCACCAGTAATCATCATGCTTTGGACCAGCTTTACAGTCTCACGATCGAATCTGGAAATATCCGAAAAATTACCGATGGTGTCCATAGTTTTACGGGCTTGATTCCAGCCGGCAATCAGCTTCTGGCCACACGCATGTCGATGTCGATGCCTGTTGAGATCTTCAAAGTGGATGAAGCCAGTGGAGACCAAACACAGCTCACCTTCGTGAATAAACCAGTGCTCGACCAGCTCAGCATGGGAAAAGTTGAAGAACGCTGGATCGAAACATCAGATGGCAAACAAATGCTCACCTGGGTGATTTATCCGCCTCATTTCGACCCCAACAAAAAATATCCGGCCTTGCTTTATTGTCAGGGAGGCCCGCAAAGTACTGTAAGTCAGTTTTGGTCGTATCGCTGGAATTTCCAGATGATGGCTGCCAACGACTACATTATTGTTGCTCCCAACCGGCGTGGCTTGCCGGGCTTTGGACAGGAATGGAATGAACAGATCAGTGGCGATTATGGTGGACAAAATATGCGTGATTATCTTGCTGCAATCGACGAATTAGCCAAAGAACCTTTTATTGATGAAGAAAGACTGGGAGCTGTTGGAGCAAGCTATGGAGGATTTTCGGTATTTTGGCTGGCAGGCAATCACGAAGGCCGCTTCAAAGCCTTTATTGCCCATGATGGCATGTTCAATCTGGAAGCCCAATACCTCGAAACAGAGGAAATGTGGTTTGTAAATTGGGATTTGGGTGGCCCTTACTGGGAGAAAGACAATCCGGTTGTGCAAGGGTCGTATGCCAACTCACCACATCGCTTCGTACAAAACTGGGACACCCCAATTATGGTTGTTCACAGCGAGCTCGATTATCGAATTGTTGCCTCACAGGGCATGCAGGCTTTCAATGCTGCCGTTTTGCGCGATATCCCCGCCGAATATCTCTACTTCCCTGACGAAAACCATTGGGTGCTCAAACCACAAAATGGCATATTATGGCAACGCCGTTTCTTCAACTGGCTTGATCAATGGCTGAAGTAATATATTTCAATTTTAGCTCGTAAACATTTTAAATACATAAGTTCGGCATAGGCTGTGACTACGTCGAACGATTAGTGGTTTTTTTTATTGAAAAAGCTCAACAATCTCTTCATGCTCCAGCCCGTTAAAACTACCGGAGCTCATCAGTGCCAACACAGCCTTTTGTAAATTACTACTTCGAAGATAACCAAGCAACTCCTCCTTTGAACCAAGAACTGATAAATCGGATTTGCCAAAACCTTCCCTGATACGGTCGTGCGACATCAAAGCAAGTTTTTTAATGGCCACGGCATGAGGATCATAAAAAACCACGGCTTCATCAGCCGGATCAAGACATTGCTTGTAATGATCAATAAAATTCTCGCTTAAACTGCTGTAGGTATGTAACTCATAGCATACCACCAGCTTGTGATTTGGATATTGATCTCGTAAAGCCGAAACGGTAGCCTGCAATTTAGAGGGGGCATGGGCAAAATCTCTGAAGACCGTAATGCCGTCCTTTACAAACCAACGCTCCAGGCGTCGGGAGGCTCCCATAAAACTTCCTATTGCATCATAAAACTGTGTATCAGCCACTCCCATCTTGCGACAAACTTCCAAAGCAGCACTGATATTCATCAGGTTGTGGTTTCCAAATACTTCTATTGGAATGTTTGCTGTTGCTGTTTTCAATTTCAGTTCACCATTGTCCAATGCAGAATCATGTGCGTAATAGGGTATTTTTTCCATTTCACCTTCTGCTGCCAGCTTTTTAACTTCCGGGTCAGACGCACTATAAATCAAGCTACCGCCTTTTTCGATGGCCTGAATAAAAAGCCTGAACTGATGCAGGTAATTTTCAAAAGTCGGGAAAACATTTACATGATCCCAGCCGATGCCGCTGATCACAGCAATATGTGGATGATAATGCAGGAATTTTGGCACCCTGTCGATAGGAGAGGTTAGGTATTCATCGCCCTCAATGATCATCCATTGGGCAGTATCACTTAATTTTACCATCACCTCAAAACCTTCCAGCTGCGCCCCAACCATATAGTCTGCCTCAATGCCGGCTTTCTTCAAAACATGTAAAATCATGGCTGTGATGGTTGTTTTTCCATGACTTCCACCAATCACAACACGTTTTTTATGCTTACTCTGTTCGTAAAGAAACTCAGGATAAGAAAAAACCGGAACTCCAATTTGCTGTGCTTTAAGTAGTTCGGGATTATCAGCTTTGGCATGCATACCCAGGATAACAGCATCCAGGCCAGTATGTATTTTCTCCGGAAACCAACCAAATTCTTCAGGCAACAGCCCTAACTGCTTCAGCCTACCTTTTGAAGGCTCAAAAATCTCGTCATCAGAACCTGTGATCGTATCTCCTTTATGATGCAGAGCAATAGCCAGGTTGTGCATCGCACTCCCGCCAATGGCAATAAAATGTAAATGGGACATAAACCTTAAATGAAAAATTATTTTCCTGCGAAGCTAAACAATTTGAGACAATGTACTGAGTAAGGCCACAACACAAATTATCTTTTCGGTGGATTGCTTATCTTTGCCCGCACTCACTTACAGAAGTCATCAATATGAAACAGGAAGATATCAATCAGTTGAATCAAACACTCGCTAAGGCCGATGCTGAAGAGATTCTGACAGAGGCAGCCACACTTTTTCGCGGAAAGATAAGTTTTGCCAGTAGCCTGGGTTTTGAGGATCAGATTATCACACATTTCATTGCTAAAAACACTCTTCCGATTTCAATTTTCACACTCGACACTGGTCGTCTTTTTCCAGAAACCTATGATTTGATCGACCGGACGGTAGCAAAGTATAAACTTAACATTGAAGTATATTTTCCGGATTATCGACAGGTTGAAGAAATGGTGAGTGAAAAAGGCATCAATTTGTTTTATGATTCCATCGAAAACCGAAAACTGTGCTGTGGCATTCGCAAAACCGAACCACTTAAAAGAGCTCTCCAAAACCTGGATGCCTGGATCACTGGATTGCGAAAGGAACAAGCCGTTACGCGAACCCATATGCAGGCCATTGAATGGGATGCTATGCACGGTTTGGTAAAAGTAAATCCTTTGATCAACTGGACAGCTGAGGAAGTGGAGACTTTTGTAAGATCAGAAGGCATTCCTTACAACAAGCTTCACGATAAAGGCTTTCCGAGCATAGGCTGCCAGCCCTGTACGCGTGCCATTCAACCGGGCGAAGACATCCGCGCCGGACGCTGGTGGTGGGAACAGCCCGAACAAAAAGAGTGTGGCCTGCATAAATCCTGAACATCTTACCGATTAGGCTGATGAACAAGTCTATTCTCAAACTTGCTATTCCGAATATCATCAGTAATATTACTGTTCCCTTGCTCGGCATGGTCGATTTGGCTTTGATGGGGCATCTGGGATCAGCGGTTTATATTGGTGCAATTGGATTGGGAAGTGTCATTTTTAATGTTTTGTATCTCAGCCTGGGATTTTTAAGAATGGGAACTACAGGCTTTACAGCACAGGCATTTGGCAGAAACGACACGCAAGAAATAGCTCATGGCCTTTATCGGCCGCTCCTGATTGCAGCTGCTCTGGCTTTGCTACTGATAATATTACAAATCCCAATCGAAAAAGTCAGTTTCTTCCTGCTCGATGGCAGCGAAGAAGTGAAAGCACTGGCACGTGAATATTTCTATATCAGGATTTTTGCAGCACCTGCCACCTTGAGCCTGATGGCATTGATGGGCTGGTTTGTAGGCATGCAAAATACCCGAATCCCTATGTACCTCAGTATTTTTATCAATATCCTGAATATCGCTTTTAACCTGTTTTTTGTCAAGGTGATGGATATGAATGTTGCGGGTGTTGCCTGGGGGACATTACTTGCCCAATACGGCGGGTTGGCTTTCGGCCTTGTGCTGCTTATCGTAAATTACCGGACCAGCTTCCTCCCCCTGAAGCGTAAAGTACTGTTTCAAACAGCCTTGCTCAAACGTTTTTTTAAGGTAAATTCCGATATACTGATCCGCAGCATCGCACTCATTCTCACGCTTTCGTTCTTTACCAGTGAATCGGCCGGACTGGGTAATAATATACTGGCCATCAACAGTATGATGTTGCAATACTTTTTTGTTTTCTCCTATTTCATGGATGGCTTTGCCTATGCCGGCGAGGCTTTAATCGGTAAATTCACTGGATCGAACGACAGTCACAAAATCAGGAAGACCATCCATTATCTGTTTCTTTGGGGGTTTGGGTTGAGTTTACCCTTTATGCTGACTTACGGATTTTTTCATTCCGATTTGATTCGGCTGGTCACTGATAACAGCGATTTGATCGTTTCTGCATTAAAATACAAATGGTGGATGATTTTGATTCCCATCAGCACTTTTGCTGCATTTATCTGGGATGGGATTTATATAGGCGCAACAGCCTCGGCGGCCATGCGAAACACCATGCTGATTGCCTCTGTTTTTGTGTTCCTGCCGGTATGGTATTTCGGTCTTGATTATTGGAACAACCACGGTCTTTGGCTGGCTTTTCACCTTTTCATGGTCAGCCGCGGGCTTTTGATGAGCCTTTTTGCACGAAAGGCACTGAACATATAGATTTTCCTGCTGTTTAAAAAAACGTTATGGCATTTCAAACGATTACAGGCAAAGATTCAAAATGATTATCTTTGCTGCCATTTCCACAAGCTTTTTTTTGAAAATATATGGATCAGATGAGTAAAAAGAGAACTGCAGCAAAGACATCAAATACATGGAATAAGGAAGAAATTCTACGCGATT
>JAQVGO010000108.1 GCA_028696715.1 Bacteroidales bacterium | reverse complement strand
CAAAATTGCCTTTTAAACTCATTTTCATCTTAATACGAAACACTTTGAGGGCAACAAAGGCACCCAGGGCAGGTCCTGCACCCTGCAGGATTATTACGACAAAGTTGTTGGAAACTCCCGACAATAACTCTGTTATGTTGGTTAAATACCTAAGCAACAATGCAATTACGTAGAATACCGCAATAGCCGGGATCGTTTTTCTTCTGTCAATGTTATGTTCCATCACTTTACCAATTATTCATGCTCCACACCAAGAAAAACACTTAAATCCTCAATCAATTGCTTTTGTTCAGTATCGAAACTCACCAGGTGATTCTTAAAATTCAATACTTGCAGCAAAAAATATTCAAGTTCATCACCTTCGGTAATTTTATTTTTTATCAATACTAATAATTCATCGACTACTAACTTTTCGGTGCCTTCAAGGGAATTCTGTGATTCGTAATTGCCCACAATTTTTGACGACAACTGATAATCCAAATCCTTTAAGATCCCCGTAAACTTAGCGGTTTCATATCCAATACTTTTTAGTTGCAACCCCAAATAATTGATTGTTACAGCTCCTGATTCAGTTGTCTTGTTTTGAATGTTGAGATAATTCATGTGCAGGGAATCCAGACTAATTATTGAAGTTTTAATACTGGCATTATTATCCTTTAGCTCGTTTAATATTGTACGTAACAATTGTTTTTGGGTGCTGCGTTCTTCATATATTTCTCCAATATTACTTAACCAGAAAGCAATCAGGATACCTAAAATCACGATACTAAGCTGCTTGAGATACTCTTTCATATTCATCTTATTAGGTTTTGGTTATGCAATTATTTTCGAAAATTCCAATTTATCAAAGGTAACGACCTCTTTTCATTTTTGTTCCAGAGCCCGATTTGAATTCCATTTAATTGTATTGAATTATTCACTATTCCAATTTGAATTCCATTGGTTGAAGCTGCATTATTGACAAACCCAATTGACATGCCATTGATTTGCTTGTAAACACTCCAGAGAAGGTTAAATGAAAGGCCATTCATTTTATTTCCCATGCTCATCCACAGCGAAACTGTCACTCCATTTACCTGATCAGTAAAGGTTCCTAAAGGTGCCATCAAAAGTCCATTATGAATTGCTCTTGGAGGCAGGGTATCCGGGGAGCTCAACGAATCGTCGATTTTATTTGGAAAAAGCTTTGTCAAGCTGATTTTATGGAGATAAAAAGTCATAAAAAATCCCTGTCCAGGAACTTGCAGATTCAATCCGTGTGAGTATTTGGTATAAGGTCTGTTACAAATTGCTTCGGAACCAACGGGACCTATGGCTACTCCATAAATATTTTTTGAGGCTGATGGAATTATCCCAATACCAAAACGGTTTTTTGTCTTTTTATCAAAAGCCGTTGTATCACTCTGTGAAAATGAAACAGCCACAGAAAAAAATAACAAGCTAATGAGTAATGATCGTTTCATTCTGTCAGTGTTGCCTGTATCAACAACCCGTCTGCCAAAGCAGCTAAAGCTAAGATCCGATTCCAATTTTCAGTTTTCTCACTTTTTAACCCTGCTAAATTAGGAAATAATATGTTGTAACGAATCTGATTTTTGGGAGGGCATCAGACTTTTTCTTTCTACACCCCAAAACTGCCTTATCCTAATAAACATTTAGCCAAAACCTGATGAATTCCTTTTCTGTGGAATCCTGACAAGCACTTCACTACGGTAAAAACTCTGTTTTATAGCTCAGGTAAGCCTCACCATTTAATCATTATTCAAAGTAATCGTATATTTGCCTTCCTCATATATTTCGATGATGAAACGGCATTGTTTTTTGGTTACTCCCGTTAAAATTGTATAACTGATTTCGCATTGCAACGGACAGAAATAATTAACAATACTATAGCGTTTCCCGGATTGCATAATATGACCGGATGATCTTTCAATCCTCAGATCCGTGGGTGTAAATTCTGTGAAAGCACTTTTGATAGATAAATTTATCGCATTATCATGTGCGTTAGCAGTATTATTCTTCACAACTTTGTAATCCATAATGCCTGAGACAGAGGTAACTTTGTAAGTGATATCGGGGTCAGTATCTCCGACATATTCATCGTTTTTCCAATAACCAAACAATGTGTTTTTCTCTCCGTCCGAGGTATATTTGAACTTGCCTTTGCCATGTCGCTGGCCTTTCTTCCAATACCCGTGAAAAAAATCGCCATTTTTGTAAAAGTATTTCCCTTTTCCATCGGGTAAGCCGTCTTTGAAAGTTCCAATATAAGTTTCTTCTCCGGTTGATTCCCCTTTTCCGTTGGCGAGCCCGTTCTGGCATTTCCCTTTATAACTTCCTGAAATTTTTTCAAGAAGCACTTTGCACGAATCAGGCTGAGCATGGATATCAAGTGCCAAAACAAACAGAAAGACGATTAAACTTAGTTTTCTCATATTTAGGTTTTTTGCAACTAAACAGCAATAAGTCTGCTAAAACAATTCAATCCTAAAGCTGGATCCAACTTACAGATCTCTCACTATTAGGCTGCTAAATTATCAAAAAACCTCATGCCTCCAAAAGGCTTTTCAGGCATAAATATTGATAATAGAATCCGGTCAGAAAAGTCAATTTACCCTTAAAACCCCAAGAGAGAGTATCTAAAACTGCTGATTTTTAGCTTTCCCCTTTAGAGATAGGGGTCAAAAAGATAAGATTCAGCAATGTTTTTTGACTTTTCGGACTGGGCTCATAATCCAATTAATCAAATTTTCCAGCCGGCATTTTATCGATGCCCCGCAAGCAAGTTTTCGATTTGTTGATAATGTATTCTTTTGGACTACAATGATCTAGACGGGTTTTTAGGCTTTAACTTTTAAAATGTCGTCCAATGATACTAAATCCAAAGAAACCAGTCGCTCCCGCGAAAATTTTTCATTGCTGGCAAATACTTTCCCTCCTGCCGTAACATAAGTATTATTGACTTTGGCTTCAAACTTCTGTTCCTTGTATTTCCTGTTGTTGATAATGGTCAATGTAGTTCCTTTTATAAAGAAATAGTTCTTCCGCTCTGATGCAGGAATATTTTCGGCAACTTTTTCAATTACATCCTTCAAAATCAAAGCATCCGGAATTATCGACATGATCACATCCTGAATGATTAATTCCATAATACTCTTACTATCAACCTTTAACCCTCCAATTAAGAAGGAGCCATTAAAGCTGGCCCCCGAATTGATTTTTGCACTATACAAAATGCCATCATCAATAATCGTAGCTTCAGGTGACTTATTCTCTTCCACAAATCTTCGTATGGAAACAATTACGTAATCGTTCTTTTCGGCATCATACTTAATGATATGACCAGGCAATTCTTCCAGTTTATAGGTTAAAGAAGACAGATTTTTAATGAAGGTCCTGTTTTTGAATGATTCAGGAAGTTCTTCACTTTGAAAGGGTTCGGGCTTTTTACCGATACCAAATAATCTGATGGATTCATCAATGGATAAATAATCCGGCTCAATAACAAACGGATTATTCTTTAAAAATGAACTTGTTTCAGAGGATGTTAATACATCAATCTTTTTGGATTTTAACTCGTTGAATTGAAAATCCGAGGTGATTTTTACCATGGCATTAAGTTTTAAGTTAAACATTTCACCGGTGTTCCGCGTATATTACTTGCTTCAGTTTGCGAATTACTTTACTGTTGAAAAGCACAAAACAGTGCGGGTGATAATGTTGATTATCAAAACAAAAACCCGTAGTTTATAAGTACGCTGCTGAACAAATTCCCCTTTACACGGATCATCTTTTATGACGTAAAGGTAATTTTTTTCTTTTTCCAAATACAATCATCGGGTTAAATAATTTCATTCCTGGGAAACCACAAATTCTGTGGATCGGGCAAGACATTTTATACAGCTTTCTTTCAATCAGCTAGTTCTTCGCACTTAAAACCATGCTCATGCAAAAGCCTGACAATGACGACGGAATCTTCCTCCTTACCGTCGATTCGCAAAATATTATCGCAATCTTCCAGGTCAAAATTCCACTTGATCTCACTAAGATTGTCCAAATGGGGTTGCAATATGGCTATGTCTTTCTCTGCGGATACAGAAGTTTTATACACAAAAATCATAAATACATTTTCCTTATTATTACACTATCTTTCATTTAATTATCCGTGATTAAATCAAATACTTTTTCGGGAGCTACCTGATTGTTCATCCAGATATCCTCCAGCGTAGCAGCTCCTTCGATGGAAATGTTCTTGGCTTCCAACCTTTTAACGGCTTCGGATGAATCAAGCTGTAATGCCTTGAAAACATCCGCAATCGGTGCTTTTACAATCCTTTCCAATACAATCGTATCCACTTTAGGGTTGTTTTGTTGTTGAATGATAAACAATATGGATATCACTCCAACAGCGATAGCTGCAGGAACAAAAACACCCTTTTTGAAATGGCGTTTCAGGGCATTCCAATTGAGTATGATATGCAAAACAGCACCGATCAAAAAGAAAAGCCCCAGAAATTCGTGTACCACCTCTGTATAACCATCGAAGATATGAAAAAACATAAGCGTCCCTGTCGTACCAACAACAATGAAAATCAAGGATATTATTGGAGTAACATAGTTTCTGTTTAGTTTCATGGTTTAATGTTTTAATTATTGAGTCAACTCCGAAAAGTCAATTTGCCTATAAATTCCCCAAGGGGCACTTTCTAAAACTGTTGATTTTTAGCTTTTCGGCCTGGGCCCAATTATTTGAATTTTGAGAAGCTGTTCTTCCGAAGTGATGATTAAAAACAATTACTATCCTCATTTTGCCTAATTTAAATGTCATACAAAAGTGAGAGGCTTTAAGGCTTCGGGACGATAACAATTGTTAATAAATCATGTATTATTTAAAAAAGGAAGTCCAACTATTTCAATAGTCTTTTTCTGATCCGGCTCAACGAAACTGAAGTGATTCCCAAATAAGAAGCAATATAATGCTGTGGAACCCGGTGAATAATATGCGGGTATTTTTCCAATAAATCTTCGTATCGCTGTTGCGGATTATTCTTCAGAAAAGAATAAAAATGCTTTTGTGCCTGTAAAAGCCTGTTGAACAAATGCGTTTCAAAATCCATTTTCAGTTCGGCAGAGTTTGCGATCGCATTTTTAAACCTCTCCTGCGAAAGAGTGAGTAAAGTGCAAGGTTCCAGACTTTCGATGCTATATAAACTGGCTTGATTTGTCATGAAACTTTCAATGGAAGAAACGCTATCCCCCTCAAAGAAAAACCGGGTAGTAATTTCTTTGCCGTCGTTGTTCACCCAGGTTCGCAGACAGCCTTTTTCCACAAAATACATGGTTCTGGAAATCTCACCCTCTGCCAGTAGAGTTGTTCTGGCAGGAACTTCCAGCTGATCAAAAAGAGGTCGAAACTTTTCCCATTTGTTTACTGAAGTATTCTCTTTGCTCATATTACTATCTGTTTTCTTGTGCTTTACGTTTGAATGAAGTCAAAATTTGGCACTCAAAACTAAAATTTCAACTCGCAATCTTTGCAAATGTAAATGCTTCTGAAGTTTCCGAAAGCAATTCTGACCAATAATACAATCAAACATAGCATCGCAATTTCTATGTCCGTAGCTCTTCAAATGAAGTTTCATTTGCTACGCACTCACCCTTACCGCCGTGCGAATCAGCGATCAGAAGCTAAGGATTAGTCCCAACCCGTTTTCAGTCATTGACAATTTTAGCTCACTCCTATCCCAAAATGAATCGGATTCTAATCCTTCGTTAAAGGTATCAATGGCTTGCCTGGCTTTTTTGTTAAAACTACGATTCAAAGGAATTGCAACAGCAATCAAACCCGCTCCAATGCCTGCCAATGCCCAGTTAGGCTCGCCACCTGCAATGGCTGTTCCAATCGGATAGCCGATCATAAAACCTCCGGCATAGCTAAAAACCAAGGCAGCAGCATAAGATGTCTGTGCCTTTTTGATCTGCTCATAGGCAAGTTCATTGGGTTTCATGGCTTTTGCCAGCTGATTCACATTCAATCTTCTGAAACCCTGATAATACTCATACCCACCAAATATCTTTTTCGCTGTGATCGAATCCGTGACAGCCTGCCCAAAGGCACAGCTGAAACTCATGGCAAGAAAAAAAGTAATAATCGCTATTTGCTTCATTTATTTCAATTCAATTTAAGTGTAAAAAAGAGGATATAGTGAATCATGCGACAGGTATTTCAACATCTCGATATCGCCCGATGATCCAGCCTCAATAACCAATTCGCGCGACAACGACGTAAACGAGATATTGTAATCTGTGATAAAGATTTAGGCGATAGCAAATGATTTCCTACACCACCACATCATACTCACGCAGGGCATCGTTGAGCGAGGTTTTCAGGTCGGTGGATGCTTTGCGTTTGCCTATAATCAGAGCACAGGAAACCTGATACTCCCCTGCCGGAAACTTTTTGGTGTAAGTGCCCGGGATCACTACCGAACGGGCTGGCACAATCCCTTTCATTTCAACAGGATTTGAGCCGCTTACGTCAATGATTTTAGTAGATTTGGTGAGTACTACATTGGCTCCCAACACCGCTTCCTTTTCTACTCTAACGCCTTCGACTACTATGGCTCTGGAGCCAATAAAACAATCGTCCTCGATGATCACAGGAGCTGCCTGTACCGGCTCCAGCACGCCTCCAATGCCCACTCCGCCGCTGAGATGAACGTTTTGACCAATCTGTGCACACGAACCAACCGTAGCCCAGGTATCTACCATCGTTCCTGCTCCCACATAAGCCCCAATATTCACATAGGATGGCATCATAATCACTCCCTTCTCCAGAAAGGCTCCATACCTGGCAATGGCATGAGGGACAACACGCACACCCAACCTGGCATAAGCTCTCTTCAAAGGGATCTTGTCGTGAAACTCCAACATCCCCACTTCCATTGTCTCCATCTTTCTTATCGGGAAATAAAGGATTACGGCCTTTTTAATCCACTCATTCACTATCCACTGTCCGTCCTTCGGCTCGGCCACCCGCAGTTTTCCCTGATCCAACAGGGCAATCACTTCATTTATTGCCTGTTGCACTGCTTCATCCTGCAAGAGTTCACGCCGATTCCATGCGTTTTCAATGATTGACTTATAATTTTCCATCTTCTTGTTTTAAGCCCCGAAAATACAAAAAAGCAGGCTTATACCGATGCCTCAATCCCATGCATCAGAATGTTTTCGTAATTTTGCAGTCTCAAAAAATGAATATCAGCCTGATATGGGACGAATAATGGCAATCGATTATGGCAGAAAACGCTGTGGTATAGCCGTAACAGATGAGTTACAGTTGATTGCCAATGGTTTAACAACAGTCAGGAGTCATGATGTTTTCGACTTTTTGACCAATTACCTGGCTCAGGAAATGGTAGAAACCATTGTTATCGGTGAGCCGAAAGACATGCAAAACAATCCCTCGGAAGCAGCCCGTTATATTGAGCCCTTTGTGAACCGGCTGAAAAAGGCTTACCCCGAATTAGCTGTTCAGCGCTTTGATGAACGCTTTACTTCTGTGATGGCTTTTCAAAGCATGATAGATGCCGGATTGAGTAAGAAAAAACGGCAGGACAAAAGCCTGGTGGATACCATCAGTGCCACCCTGATCCTGCAATCATATATGGAATCTCAAAAAAATCAAAGAAAATGATTTTACCAATCGTAGCCTACGGACATCCTGTTTTAAAAAAGCAAGCCGAAACAATAGCACCCGATTACGAAGGGCTTGCCGAACTGATTGCCAATATGTGGGAAACCATGTACGAGGCGTCTGGCGTGGGACTGGCTGCACCGCAGATCAACAAATCCATCAGGCTTTTTGTGATTGATGCCTCGCCCTATGGCGAAGAGCATCCTGAGACCAAAGACTTTAAAAAAGTTTTTATCAATGCCGAAAAACTCGATGAAAACGGCGAGCCCTGGACGATGGGCGAAGGCTGCCTGAGCCTGCCCGGTATGAACGAAGACGTGAACCGTCAGCCGGAAATCACGATCCGCTATCAGGACGAAAACTTCGAAACACACGAAGAAACCTACTCTGGCATTTTGGCGCGTATCATTCAGCATGAATATGACCATATCGATGGCATCCTTTATGTTGACCGCTTGCCAGCCTTGAAAAAGATGCTGCTTAAAGGCAAGCTCCGCGATATCTCAGAAGGAAAAGTTGAGGTGGATTATAAAATGATCTTCCCAAAAATCCGTAAAAAAATCAAATAATTATGACAAAAAAGTTTTTTTACCTTGGAATTTCTATCCTGTTGATGCCAGCCTTTTTTGTCTCCTGCACGGGTCCGGAACAAAAAACTGAAACGATTGACAAAGCAGGTTTTCGACAAAAGATTGCACAAAGCGAGCAATCCATTCTATTGGAAAATGGCACCATCCTGATTGATTCAGCCCTAAAACTCATCCAAAGCTATCAAAGCTACCAGCAAAACTACCCCGATGACAGCTTGTCGGCTGAATATCTTTTCAAAGCCATTGATGTCTCCATCAACCTGCCGCGGGCAAAGGAAAGCCTGCAATTAATCTCGACCTATCTCGACAATTATCCCGGGACCTATCATGCTGGTGTTGTCTTATTTCTGAAAGGTTTTATCTATGATCAGCAAATTGGCGACACTGCCAGGGCAAGGGTAGCTTACCAACGTTTGTTAAATGAATATCCGAACCACAGTTTTGCGGATGATGCTAAAAGTGCACTTCAATTTTTAGGCAAAAGTCCTGAAGAAATGATACTCGAATTTGAGCAGCAGAATCAATAGCCTAAAAAAAACCCGCACACCTTAATGAGCGGGTTTTTTTATAGAAATATTCAAGTTTTAT
>JAQVGO010000107.1 GCA_028696715.1 Bacteroidales bacterium | reverse complement strand
ATTATCAGGCTTCATAGCCAAAGCGGCGAAGCATTTGCTCATCATCGCGCCAGTTTTTATTTACTTTCACACTCAATTCCAGGAATACCTTTTTGCCAACAAATTCCTCAATATCTGTCCTGGCCTGAGTTCCCATTTTTTTTATCGCACTGCCCTGCTTGCCAATCAAAATTGCTTTTTGCGAATCGCGTGCAGCAAAAATGATGGCCTGTATCCTGATCAGCTTTTCAGTTTCTTCGTATGCATCTACAGCTACTTCAACAGAGTAGGGGATTTCTTGCTTATAATTCAACAGGATTTTTTCGCGAATGATTTCAGCAATGAAAAACCGCATGGATTTGTCTGTCAGCTCATCTTTTGGAAAATAAGGCGGTGATTCGGGAAGTTTATCAAGAATCTGCTCGAAAAGATAAGCCACATTATGCCCTGGCAAAGCTGCCAGCGGAAAAACCGCAGCACCCGGCAAAGCTTCGTTCCAGAAGGCAACAGCTTGCTCAACTTTTGGTTGATCAGAAAGATCAATTTTGTTGATGAGCACAAAAACAGGAACCTTGCTGTGTTGCAACTTCCCGATCGTAGAAGTGTGATGCTGAACCGGATCGCTGATGTCAATCATAAACAAAATCAGATCGGCATCAATAAAAGCTGTTTCCACAAACTGATTCATCACATGATGCATCTTGTAGGCAGGCTGGTGAATAATACCCGGCGTATCGGAAAACACAATCTGAAAATTGTCGCCATTAACGATTCCCAGAATGCGATGGCGTGTTGTTTGTGCTTTTGAAGTGATGATCGAAAGCTTTTCGCCCACCAGTGCATTCATCAGGGTTGACTTGCCAACATTGGGGTTTCCGACAATATTTACATATCCGGCTTTATGTGTCATTGAAAAATATTTGCTGAAAAATTTGCTTTGCAAAGTAACAAAATATATCTTTGCACTCCCATTTCGGAAACGGATTTAAGTTTCACATCGAAATGTCGCATATTGCGGGGTGGAGCAGAGGCAGCTCGTTGGGCTCATAACCCAAAGGTCAGAGGTTCGAATCCTCTCCCCGCTACTAAAAAACCCTTTCAACTCTAAAAGTTGAAAGGGTTTTTTTTTTCTGTTATTTGACCTCTTCGATTTTTTTTTTACCCCAATTTTAATGCGCTAATTAATGATGCTAAAGTTATTGATTAGATCAAAACGATTTATCCCGCCCTATCCAT
Organism: Bacteroidales bacterium; assembly: GCA_028696715.1. Taxonomy (GTDB): domain Bacteria; phylum Bacteroidota; class Bacteroidia; order Bacteroidales; family F082; genus UBA5536. Next base: position 7,706 of record JAQVGO010000107.1, on the reverse strand, counting down.
CCTAAATGGGTATGTTTGAAGTCATCAGAATATTTAAGCCCATACCCGAAAATTCTGTCCATGGCAGAATGACCAAATAAAATTACTCCTGATAGCGACAACAATGAAATATCGAACCAAAATCCTATGCTGAACAATAGGACTCCCAGCATTTTATGATGAAAAAAATTATAAATCCAGGCACCTGTTTTTGTATTGATCAGGTAACCAAGCATGGATAAATCTGGTAAAAGAATCAAAGCCGGAAAAAGCCACCAATTGAAATTCAACTGGCTAAATAATACAATGGAAAGTAAAAACTGTCCTAATTCTTCTATTTTCAAAAGCTTATTCATATCGCACACGTTTAGTTCTGAATAATTATTGTGGAAATTTTAAACAGCATTTCATCATTCTTGCAATCACAAATTTCTTTCTTAGAAACCTCAAATCACAAGCACATGTTTCTCTATTTGTGTTTCTTACAAACGACAATACTTTTATTGGGTTGATTAATTCATTTAAAATTCATCAATAAACGCATGGTGTCTGGTTCTATTGTTTTACTATTTTGCCAGATTTCATAAAATCGCTATATAACCACTGTGTTTATTTTCAATGAGCAAATTCATCCAAAAAAGCATGTTGTTGATACTAATCTGTTGCTTAAAAGAGTTTGAAAAAACAAAGCTGCTTCACAACCGAAAAGTGATTAGCTTAATGTATTTTTGATGAAAAAAAGTGCTTGTCGAATTATCCTGAAAAAGAAAATGTCCAATTCCGCTGATAAAAAACCCGCATCAATCAAGGTAAAACTTATTGCAATTCTGGTAATTGCTACCACCTCGGTAATTGCAACCTGGCTACTTTCTGATTTTGCATTTAACCGGCTTTTTGTTTCTGTGGAACAGCTCACCAGGCCAAATGAAAAAATCAGGTTGATCAACAACATTTCTTATCTTTTTACACGTATTAATCAAATTGAAAGGCAACAGTTTATCAACTATAAACCGGCCGAAATAAGTAAATTAGGACCTGTGAGTCAGGATTTGATGCAATCGCTCGACAGCCTCGAAACCCTTTGCAGCGACAAGCCAATCTACCTCAGTCGGATCGATTCAATGCGTTCAATAATAGATAATTACGATCACATTCTAACGCAGTACCTGGGATTGTACACAGAAATTACAAATCCGCAAAAGTTTTCGAAGGAATACAGTGAGCTGAATGAATTGGTAGCACTTATCAGTCAGGAAATCGACACCAATGTGGTAACTACGGAAACCAAACTAATTACCACCACTACCATTCCGGGAGAGGAAGAAGCAGATACCCGAAAGAAAAGGAGTTTTCTGCAGCGACTTTTTGGTAAAAAAGAAGAAGAAAAACCTTCAGATACCTTGCACAAGACAGCAGAGAGCAAAATTATTGAAGAAAAGCAGAATGTCAGGGTTGATACTATTTCGCGTGCAAACCGGACTGAAATTACCGAAAACATTGAAATGTTTATCGACAGCCTCGACAGGAGTTACAGGGGGCAGCTGAATCAGCTTTATGCAGCCGAACAAAATCTGATCAATTATTCCGAGCTCACGACAGCACAGTTTTACAGGATGTTGCGCGATTTTGAAGTGGATGAATTGAATGAAGCTGAACAAACCAGCACTACCTTGGCAACCGAATTACTTTCGACGATAAAGAGAATCATCTTCATTCTGGTAATTTTCGTAATCATCATCGGGATATTATCATTTTTGATTTTTATCGATGTGAATCGCAACAACAATTTACGCCTACAACTTCAACTGGCCAAAGAAAAGGCCGAGCAGCTCAGCAGGGTAAAGCAGCGATTTCTTTCGAATATGAGTCATGAAATACGCACACCTTTGCAATCGATTCTGGGCTTTGCTGAACAAATCAGGAAAAAGCAACTTACTAAAGATGAATCTGTTGAAATCATTTACAAGAGTGCTGCTCATCTTCACCAGATTGTTAACGAGGTTTTGGATTACAGCAAATTAATATCCGGAAAATACGAACTCGTCAACCAGCCTTTTCGGATACATGATCTGCTCAAAGAAGTGATGGACTCCATGCGAACTCAAGCAGAACAGAAAAACCTCGGGTTCAATTTCATAAATACTGCAGATCCGGATTTGACATTGCATGGCGATGCATTCAGACTAAAACAAATCTTATACAACCTGATTGGAAATGCAATCAAATTTACTGACGAAGGTGAAGTTAGTTTCAGTTTTGATTATACTGCCGAAAACAAAGTTTATCAATGTCGGTTTACGACTAAAGATACCGGTATTGGTATTGCTGCAGAGCATCTTGAGCGTATCTTTAATGAGTTTGAACAAGCTAATCCGGTTTCCGGAACAGGCCTTGGTTTGAGCATTACCAAATCGTTGATTGATTTGATGAATGGTACATTAAAGGTTGAAAGTGAACAGGGAAAAGGTTCAGAATTTGAAGTAAACCTGGCATTTCCACTGGCTGAAAAAAAGCCTTCAAAAACAACTGTTAATGAGTTGCCATTAAAAAATTCGTTGTCCGGTAAAGTATTTGTTGTGGATGACGACCCTTACATCCTCAAATTGATTGATGATATCCTTACAGAAAATGCTATTGAACACCATTGTATGCAAGATGCCAGGGATTTATTAAAAATGGAAATAGATGATAATAGTCTGGTATTGATGGATTTAAACATGCCCGAAATGCACGGATTTGAACTTTGTGCACAACTTAGAGGTAAAGCCTGCAAACAGCTAAAAATTGTTGCACTTACGGCACATGTATTACCGGATGAGAAAGATAATATACGCGCTCACGGATTTGATGATTTACTTGCAAAACCCTTTGTGGAAGCCGATCTGCTTCAGCTAATTTACAAATATCTTGTCGATCAGGATTTTGATCGTAAACTAATCGAAAAATCACCCATGGGAAAGATGGCGATGGGTGATGCAAGTCTTCTGAATCAACAACTTAAACATTTTGTTACAGAAACTGATAAGGATATCCATTTATTGAAGAAAGCTTTCAAACAGCAGGATTCTGCCGGTGTAACAGAACTTGCACATCGACTGGCCGGCCGCACTGCACAAATCGGCGCAACAGAGGTATCGCAAAAGCTAAGGACATTGGAAAAAGTCCTTCGATCAAATCAAGCACTACTGATTGAGGAAGAAGAAACTATAGAGAAGATTTTAGTTGATCTGGCACATTTAGTCAGGTCAGTTTCAAATCAAACATACTGAACTTACTCTTCGATATTGTATCGTGAAATCTTCTTATAGAGCGTTTTACGATCGATATTTAGCAACTTGGCAGCCTGCGATTTGTTGTTTCCGGTTTGTTGCAATGTTTTTACAATCAGGTCGCGTTCGGTTGTTTCCTGTATTGATTTAAGGTCGTAATCATCGTTAAGGTATGATTTCGCTTCAAAAACCATTTCTTCAGGCAAGGCTTCTTTTTCGATTATATCATCCGATGTCAACAGCACAGCCCTTTTGATGGTATTTTTAAGTTCACGGAGATTACCGGGCCAATCATAACCAAGCAAAATCTCCATTACTTCATCCGAAACTTGCTTAACTGATTTGCCAAGTTCTTCATTTGATAGCCCGATAAAATGTCTGATAAAAAGCAAAATATCCTTCCCCCTTTTACGCAGCGGCGGAACCATGATGCTAAACTCATTCAGCCGATGATACAAATCAGTTCTGAAATGCTGATTTTTAACGCTTTTGCCAAGGTCATCATTTGTTGCAGCAATCAAACGCACATCTACCTGCCTGATGGTGCTGCCGCCAATGGGCAGAATCACTTTCTCCTGAAGTGCTCTTAAAAGTTTCACTTGTATTTCGTAGCTCAGATTGCCCACCTCATCCAGGAATAAAGTGCCACCACTAGCCAATTCAAATAGCCCTTTCTTATCAGAGATGGCTCCCGTAAAAGCTCCTTTGGTATGGCCAAATAACTCGCTTGTCGCCAGTTCTGACGAAAGCGATCCACAATCAATAGCCACAAAAGCATTGTTTGCCCGCTTGCTCAAACGATGTATCTTTCGGGCCAGCTGTTCCTTACCGGTGCCACTTTCGCCCTGAAGAATTACTGACATATTGGTGGGTGCTACCAGCTTGATATGCTGATCTATCTTACGCGATTGCTCACTGTTTCCGCTGATAAATCTGGAATCATCATTGGCAGTGTTTGAGTTTTTGAGGGGATCAATTTTCAGCGCATCTTTAATCACCATCATCAGGTGATCCGGATTAACCGGTTTTATGATATAATCGAACACCCCCATCTTTATTGATGTAACGGCGGTTCGCACATCATTAAAACTGGTCATGATGATTACCGGTATTCTTTTTCCTGCGTTTTGCAAAACTTTAACCAAATCGAGCCCTGTGCCGTCAGGAAGTCTGTAATCCAGTAAAAGAAGATCATAAACATTAGTTTTCAATTGTTTAGCCCCATCAGTGATCTTGTTACTTACGCTAACTTCATAGTGATGTCGCTCCAGATAACTGGTCAGGCTCTGCGAGAAAGTAAGGTCATCTTCAACAATCAGGATTTTAGGCATATCAACAATAAAATGGAACAGCTTCTGCAAAATTACATCAAATCGTACAAACAGATGAAAACCTTGTTACCCTCAGTTGAAATTATTGTTTTTTAAAGCTAACGGACAAAAAATTAAAGATTTGCGAATTTAGCAGATTGTTGAAAATTGCAGGTTTTAAGGGAATGGCAAAAGACATCCTGCTGTTCCAGACTGGTGCATGAATGACCCATCCCGCCTGTTTTTGCATTATATGCGCTGAAACCATATTGTTATTATAATTATTGATCGTGATCATACTATTTAATATTATGGAAAAACAGGAGTTAAGTTGAAAATTAACTCCTGTAACAACCAAACGATTCTAAAAAAAGAACTGCCTATTTAATCTTTTCGCCCGTTGCTTTGAGCTTTATCGTCTTTGATTGTTGACTTTCGACATGTTTGAGTGTGATTTCGTAATACTCGCTATTGGTAGCTTTATCCTTTACCAGGTAAACAGTTTGTTCTGCCTCCCAGCCCTTGTAATCGTCACTTTCGAGCACATCCTTCACGGCTTGTGGCAGCTCTGCAAGCTTTACTTCCGTGCGCTGATCATCATCCAAGAGGTTGATGCTATAGCTTTCGCCTGGAAGAACGTTTGCAACTACTGAACTGATTCCGTTGAATGATCCTGCAACGAAAAGAAAACTGATTGCTAATGACATTAACTTTTTCATAGGATTATATATTTTGAGTTAAACATTAAAGTTGCCATTGCATAACTCAAATGGAATACCAAAAAGCAAAAAAAATTCTATCTTACTTGAATACAGCATTTTACAAAATACACTCCGTTCAGGCAACAGCTAAAAAGTGTGGGATAAGTCCACAATTGAGGAATATATCCACAATTCCAAACCTGAAAAAATACACCACAAACTCAATTGGGAATTAAGTCTGATTCAATTAAAAAAACAGAATTAACAGGCTGCTGAGGCTATTGAACAGTGATGTTTTCTTACCAATAAGCTTTAATCAGTTGCACTAATTTATTCAAAACCAAGATAATCTGCGGCCAGATTCTTATCGAAATGACTCCTTTTAAAAGGATGTGCTTCCGTATTAAAGGTATAATCGTTAAAAGGATAGCTTTGTTGATCTTCAGTAAAGGTAAGATACAGGTACTTAAGTGTTTCGGCAAAGAAAAAAGTAGGCATATAATCTTTCTGTTCTTTGGTTGCTACATCTTTGATGCTGGTGAAGGCCATATCCGTTTTGCAATATTTTTTAATATCGGACCAATATTGGGCGTTCATCTTATAAAAACTACTATCACCCGTAATCTTAAAAAGATAATAGGCTGATTCAATAATTTCGGGATTCAGGTCGTAAGCCGGATAGGATGAAGCGGAAGTTTTATAATCGTACACCATGGGTTCCAGTCCGTTAAGCTTCCACAAATAATCCCAGCTGTGCTGTAATTGGGTAGCCCTGGTGGTATCGCCTGACAAGCCAAGTATTGCCGGGAAAAAAGCGTCATACAAGGTAATTCGTGAGCTTGTTTTTTCGCCGCTGTACATATCAGCCCTTCCATACCACAATTTTCCGTTGTATATTTCGGCCAGATAAGTATTAATCCCTTGGATGCTTTCCTGCCAAAGCCTGCCCAGCTCCTGATCGCCAAACAACAAATAACTTTTATAAAGGTATTCGTAATACGAGTCAACGCCGGCGCAGATATGGCTTTGCGTCGAAACCCACTCTCCGGTTTCCACATCTATCACATCCCCAATCAAACCAATTTCTGAACGTCGGTCGAAAATTGCCAAAGTGGCTTTTTTGCCTGCCTGATAATACTTGGGATCTTGGGTATAGTAGCTCAAAACGCCCATCTCAAAAGTGTAGGTAGCGGCTTCGGCGACATTAACCGTATCGCCACGAGCCTGTCCGGTTCTCAGATTTACCCAGTATTTTGGGATGCCCGTTTTGGTATCGAAGGCCGGCAACATGCGGTCGGCAAAGTCTTTTGCTTTCTCGAGCACAGCTGCATTGCGCGACAATTCGTACATCGAAAGCAATCCACCCAGGATGCGGATATTCACCTCAAAAACTTTGGCATCCAGGTTTTTATCAAAATTCAATGAGTCGGCTACATAAGCTTCGATCAGGCGGGTTTCATCCTCAAGACCCATCATAAATAAGGTGCTGTAGGCATCGATAGGAGATATATACAAAGGCTCTTCGTACCAGTCTTTGGCTGTTTTCGATAAGGGAGCCAGGGCATCATGGCCCCAGGCATATTTTTTATAAGCCTGCCAGCTTCTGAGGGTTTCATTGCGTACATCTTCAGCCATTTTCCCTATTTCAGGATGCACCTCTGATTTACTGTTATTTATTGATTTACAAGAGACTACAAAAACCAGCGCAAGTCCAATAAAAAATACTTTATTCATGCTTTATTTGTGTTGGGCTTCAGTGAACATCAAATTTAATTACACCTCAAAAATAAAGATTTTCATCAGAATGCCAACTTTAAATTTCCTGGTATTTAATTGATATTCAGCTATATTTATTTAAACTCAAGTTGAATAAATCTTAATGATAATTATAGCTTTGAAAAACCATCCAATCCTCAGCTATTCATTAAAAAAAAGCCGGCTCTTTCGGAACCGGCTATTTATTATTTCCTTTCCAAAAATTATTTATTGATGAAAAGTGGTTTTACGGCATATCCTGCATTGGTAGTGATTCGAATCAGGTAAACGCCATTTTCGAGATGCGAAAGTGGGAGTTTTACGTCCGATGTCAATGCGGATGCTTCCAATTCAGTCTGATAAACAAGTTTGCCAAGGCTGTTGGCTACTGTCAGATTCACTTTTCCCTTCAACAGATAATCCAGGCTAAGGTAAACCTCACCATCACTTGGGTTTGGATAAACCACCAAAGACTTAGCAAAGTTTTCATTCAATCCAACGGAGCTTTCCAAAACCACAGTAGCGGCCGGTGACCAATCGCTCCAGCCGCATTCATTTTGTGCTCTGGCCATCAGTTCTGCTTCACCAAGATAAGTAGTATTCCAGTTGATGTTAACTTCCAGACCTTCACCTTCGAAAGTTCCGGCTTCGGCAGGCACAACAGCCCATTCGTAGGCATTAGCACCTTCGAC